>JACRTZ010000232.1 GCA_014304965.1 Vulcanimicrobiota bacterium
CGTCGCATCCAGCCCCGTCGGGACGAAGCTCGCGCGTTCGCGAATGCCGTTGAACTCGATTTGAAGGCGCTGGGCCGCCGGAGAGCCGGACGGCGCAGGCGATCCCGTGATGGGCACCGCGGGTGCGGGCGCCGATACGGCCGGCGCCGGGTTCGGGCGCGACGGCAGCTCCGGGCGCACCAGATCTTCCGGGAACAGCTTTCGAAACGCGTCTTCGCGGAAGCGCGGCGTACGCGGCTGCAAGTCTATTTGCGCGATCTTTGTGCTTTCGGTGCGTTGTCCGGTCACGAAAAAGAGCCGCGTGCCGTCGGGCGACCATGCGATCGAACCAACATTCCGGTTCGCGAGAAAACTGACCGCCCGGGCCTCTCCGCCGCTCGCGCGCACGACGAACACGTTGGTAAAGCCGCTCGGTTCGCCGGTTGTGTACGCGATCCAATCGCCCGCGGGCGAGAACGCGATCTCGTTGATATCGCCGAACGGCAGCCGCGGCAACTCGCCGCGTGCGGCAATGCGGTCGGCGTTTGCCGCGACGTCGAAGACGTGGAGCTCGCGTCCGTCGCGTACGTACGCGAACGACTTGCCGTCGGGCGCCCAGCGCGGATAATCGTCGTGGTGTCCCGCAGGCGTAAGTATTCGTTGCGCACCGTCCGGCAGATCGGCGATCGCGATCGCTTGTTCGCGGCCGCGATCCACAACGTAGGCCAGACGCCGGCTGCCGGCGGCCCAGGCGGGCAGATCGAAGGCGGCGTCGTTGCGCGTCGTGACGAGCTGCGCTTCGCCGCCCTCTTGTGCGCTCGCCGCGAAGATGCGGCCGCGCGCGACGAAAGCGAGCTTCTTGCCGTCGGGCGCGAGCGCGAGTCCGCTGAACTGATTGGTCTGCGTGACGTGGCGCTGCAGCACGACGTCGGGGAGCCCCCGCAGCGCGATCGAGAGTTCGTGCGGTGTGCCCGAGTTCGTTTCGTAGGTCCAAATCCGCATGTTTCGCTCGAAGGCGATCAGACGGCCGTCGTGCGACATCGAGGGCCACAGCACGCGGCCGCTCTTGAGCGCCGTTAACTGTTTGGTTCGCCCGTCGGCGCCGCGCGTCCACAGTTCGTCGCTGCCGCTGCGATCGGACACGAAGTAGAGCGAGCGGCCGTCGGGCGCCCACATCGGCCACTGATCTTTCGAGTCGCCGTTCGTGACCGTGTCGAATTTTTTCGCGGCAGGTTGCGCGATCACGAGTTCGGTTTGGTCCATGTGGCTGTGGCCGCGGCGCCACCACTGGGGAAATCCGCCGCGCACGTAGGCTATTGAGTATCCGTCGGGCGACGGCGCCGCCGAGGTGCCGTTCACGTAGGATTCCGCGACGATCTTCATCGGCGTACCGCCGGTGGATGGGACGCGGTACACGTCAGCATCGTAGGCGATGTTGTGAGAGTTGGACGAGAAGTAGAGGTAGCGGCCGTCGGCGGACCACGCGCTCAGATCGGGCGTCTGATCGTCGTGCGTCAATCGTTGCAACGCGCCGCCATCCAGCGTAAGAACGTAGATGCCGTTCGATCCCGCCTGCGTGGAAACGAAGGCGAGCCGCTTGCCGTCGGGCGCAAACAGTGGCCGCTTCGCCGCGCCGCCCACGGCTGCGAGCAGCCGCGCCGTGCCGCCGCTCGAGGGAACGCTCCAGATGTCGCCGCCCGACACGAAGGCGATCTCGGCATGATCTGGTGACAGCGACGGTTCGGCCAGCGCAGGCGTCGCGACACTCGCAGTATCTGCCGCGCTCGTCGCCAGCGGCACGCAGGCGAGGACGAAAGCACACACGCCGACGGCTATAAGGATGCGAACGGCCATAAGGCGGCGATTCTCAGCCCTTAGGCGCGAACCTTCGCGCACTTACGGGCCGGCGTCCGGCTTGCCGGCTCGCCTCGGCTGGGCGCCGCAGTGAAAAATGCTGAAATTCGAAATATCACGGTGAGCCGCTAAAAATATCGCATTGAGCTCATGAAGCGATTCCGGTCGGAAGCCGGGCTCCGATCATCATGGCGCTTCCTGTTAAATGCGGGACCCTACGGCGACATCCTCCGCGCTTGTTGATGGGAGCATGAAGTCGACCTGTTCCGGACCGCTACGCGCGGGCGGTGACGAACCAGACGCTGCCGCCGAGCGAAACGCCGGCGGGACCGTCATAGGGCTTCAGCGCTTCGCGAATGCCGTTCTCGACGGCGGACCACATTGCAGTGTCCTGTCCGGTAAGCAAGCGCGACACTACGCCGAGATTGGTTGCAAGAGATGCCGCGCCGGCAAGATCGCCCGGGGCGGCGAGTTTCATCGCCGGATCGCGACGCTCGATCTCGATTGCCGAGAATCCCGCGCGCTCCAAAATGTCGCGCACATACTGCGGATCGGCGAATGCGAAGGGACCGGGTGCGCGCGGGTCGGCGGGCGCGGGCGGCGGGACGTGTTGCAGCGCAACGCCGAGCGGCACGGTAAACCACGGGTTTTCCTTGAGCGGACGCCAGGCGAGAAATGCGAGCCGCCCGCCCGGACGCAGTGCGCGTTTGATGTTCGCGAACGCGCCGAACGGTTCGTCGAAAAACATGACGCCGAAGCGCGAAAACGCGAGGTCGAACCGCGTCTCGAACGGATACGTTGAGGCGTCCGCGAGAATGAATTCGGCGTTCGCAATCCCGACGCCGCGCGCGCGATCTTCGGCAAGCGCCAGCATCGGTCGGGAGACATCGAGGCCGACGACGTTGCCGGCCGGCGCGACGCTTCGTGCGAGGTCGAGCACCGTTCCCCCGCAGCCGCACCCGATATCGAGAACGGTCTCGCCGGGCTGCGGTGCCGCAGAATGCAGCGCCGCCTGGGTGACTTCAGCGAACGCTGCGTCGGTGCGCGCTTGAATCGCGACCCAGCGCTCCCCGCCTTCTTCATTCCAGTACGCGATCTGCTGGGCGTTTGAGGTCGGTTGCATGTCGCTCATGGCGTTCTGGTCGGCGGTCGCGCCTGCCGAACCCTGCGAACCGCAACCTGGATTGATCGCGCGGGCGATCGAGTCAGTGCGACAAAGCGATGCCGACCGGTTGCGCACCCGCGGCGAACGGCGAAGTTGCGAATACCGAAAGCACGCCGCGCGCCGTCGGCACGTTGCTCGACCGCGAGTAGAACTTAGAACTTCACCGATTCTACCTTGCGCGCAGGGCCGAGGTGCACCACGATGTCGCCCTGCGAGGTGACGGTCGCAGGACCGATCGCGGCAACTCCGGGGGGCAGCGTCGTTTCGTCAACGCGTAAAGTCGAGCCGGGTGCAACCGGAACCGCGGGAAAGGCGAAGTTGCCGGCTTCGTCCACCGAGGCGGGGACGCCGGCCGGATCCAAGATGACCGAGACACCGGCCAGATTGAGATCGCGCGGAAACAGCGACGGTGGCCCGTCGAGAACGATCCTGCCGCTCAGCGTACGAATGGGCCACAGCGGTAGCGCGATCTCGCGCGCCTTCGCAGTGTCTATTTCGCGATCGGGCGAGCCGCTCAGACCGTCGTCGGCGTCAATGCGAACCGTGTGGTGGCCGGCAACGACGTCGAAGCGCGGGTCGGTCGCCGAACGCGGCTTCGCGCGTATGCCGTCAACGTAGACGCTCACGTTCGGCCGCGCGCCGACGTTGGAAGTCGTCGTTTGCGGAACCGCCGAAACACTGTCGTCGCAAGACGTCGCGCGCGCAGCGGCGTCCGAAGCCGGGGTACGTTCGGGGAGGCCTGAAGCCGCAGCTGCAGCGCGGTCGCAGGCCGTCGCTCGTGCCAGGGTAGGTGTCGGCGCGACGTCGAGCGCAGTCGTTCGCGCCGCGCTTTCCGGCCCCGCCGTTTCGGCGCGGATCGAAAACGGAACCATGTCGATGCGCGCGTTGCGGTGCGGGGGCACGATCCCGGCAACGATGCTGACCCGCAAAGCCATCTTCCCGCCCGCGGGCGTAACCGAACCCTGCAGATCGAGTCCGTGCACGAGCGGCAGGGCGAGTCCGAGTAACGGAGCGAGCGACGACTTCCCGTCGTTGCGGGCCGCTTCGACACCGCCGAAAAGATCGAAGCCGCGCCGCGGCAGCCGCAGCTGCAAGTTGAGATCGCTTTGGCCGTGCTCGTCGGCACTCATCGCGAGTTCGAGGAACGAGCCGCGCAGTGGCGCGCTCGCGTGCAGGGCGTAGGCGGTCGTACCCGATGCGCGGGAGATCGAAAATTGCGTGGAGTTCCCGGCGTTCGCGTACGACGTCGAAGCGCTCACGGAATGCGCCGCCACGGTGAGCGTGCCGCTGACGTGCGCGCCGCGCTCGAGCAGTCCGACGAACGGAAAGGCGCGCATGCCGCGACCCGCCGCGACCCCGCCGCGCACCGTCGTTGCCGACGACAACTCATAAGCGCCGTCACCGACGAGCGGGGCGTCGCCCGAACCGAGCGGCAGACCGCCGCCGGCGGTCGTCGCCGTAAGTTCGCCATAGAGACGGCCGCGCGTGCGCGCGTAAATGCCGGCAGCCAGACCCTTCGGTCCAGCCAAGAACTCTTCGCGCAACGCCCCCCAACTCGTCACGCGCTCGATACGCCGTCCGGCCACAATCTGATCCAGCGCGCCGCCCGGCGCACGCAGCAGCTCGACGAAGTCGGTGCGCTCGCCTTGCGATTTCGCAAACGCGAGCGTCGTGCGCGCGTCACGCATCCGGCGGCCCGCGGTCACTTCGTACGCGCCGATTCGCAGCGACGTTCCGACCAACTCGGCATCGTGAAAGACGACACCGGTCAGCGGCTCCGAGGTTCCGCCGAGCGTGAGGTGGCGCAGCGGTACGCCGATGGTCACGGAGCCGCCTTGCACGAGCCCTTGCTCACCGAAGGCGAACGAAGAGCCAACCGTGCCGGCCGTCGTGATCGCGAGGCCGAACGAGCGCTGCGCGCCGCTTTGCATCATGGTCAGCGCGACGCGATCCGCGGCGTACGACCCATAGGGTGCCGGGGTCGGAGCCTGCGTCGGCGCCGGACGAGGCGAGGCGCGGGCCGGGGGCTTCGGACGTTCGGCTATCGCGACGGCGGGATCGAGCACCGTTGTGGAAACGGCGAGATCGCTGCCTTTGAGCGTCACCCGAACGCCGAACAACTCGGCCAGATCGTCGGTCGCGACGAGCAGCGCGCCCGGACGATCGAGCGGAACTTGGGAGAGTACCACGGCGATCGAGCCGCGATCGGTCACGTTCTTCGAGCCCGCCCGCACGACGAAGACATGGCCTTCGCCGCGGAGTTCCCAGACGTTCTTCGCGGGCAGCGCCGACCAGCCGAGCGCTTTGGCAAACGGCGCGAGCGGGACGTAGACGCGCTCGGGAGTGCGTTCGGCTGCGACGGCGCCGCGCAGGCCGTCCACCGACAGCGCGAGACGCAGCGGCGCGGCCGATGCAAATGAGGGGAAGAACGATGCCGCGAACAGCGCCGCGGCGAGCGCCGCGCGCGCGTTCACGTCGCGGTGCCGGCCACTTTGAAATTCGGCGTCGCCGACCAGATGTCGGAGGGCGGCCGGCTTGCGTCCAACCTAAACGTGGCCGTCATCGTGGCGGTCTTGTTGGCCACGCCGGCGCCGGCCGTTCCGCAATTGGCCGTGCCGCCGGGGACGAGCGCAACGGCGCCGAGCGAGACCCAGCCCGCGAGGTTCGACGTGAAGGTGCAGGTTACGCTGACCCAGGCCCAATTAAATGTCGCGCCGCGGGTACCCACCGGATTGGCGGGACTGACGATGCCGACCGTGGCAGAACCGGTCGTCGCCGTCGTCGAGAGCGTTATCGTCGAAACGATCGTCACACTCGCGGCAAGGTTGGTCGTCGTATTGTCGTTTGACGTGAACGAAGTCGCGGGCGTGGACGTGATGTTGTAGTTGAAGTTCCCACCCGCGAAAGCCGGCGCAGCCAGAAACGCGACCGCAAGCGCGGCCGCAAGCGCGGACGCAATGCAGCGCATCACTCGTCTCACGGCTTGATCCGAAACTCCGTGGCTCCGGACAGGAGCACGTCGGTACCGTAATCGATGCTCAACTCGGCGTGGTACTCGCCAGGCGGCAGATTCTTCAACTGCTCGACGATCACGCGCTGGTGGCCGGGGAAGATCGAAGGCGTCGAGAGGTCGCGGTCCTGAACGATGCGGCCGCCTTGCGAAATCACGAGACGCACGTTGACGCGTTCGTAGTTGTCGCCGTCGTTGTGCACGCGCGCGCTCAGGACGGCACCGTTCGTGCCCGACTGCGTCACGCGCATAGCAGTGAGGGCGAGGTGATTCTTGGGCTCGCCGATCGTATTGTACACGAACACGGTAGCCGCCGGACCCACGCCTTTCCCCGAGAAGCTCGCGCCGCGAATAAGGAAGCCGCCCCAGTAGGCGCCGGGCGCTGCCGAAAACGAGGCCGGCAGACGCAGATTAACGGCCATTTCCTTCGATTCGCCGGGCTGCAACACGAACTGATACTGCGGCAAGCTCAGGTAGCGGGTGATGCTGCGCGCACCTTGCGAACCGACCGGACCGAATTTCAAGCCGCCCTCGGAGGTCGTCGTCCAGTCGATGGATTCGACACCGACGCGTTCGGCTTCGGTGCCGCCGTTGGTCACGCGCATGTTGAAGGTACCGCTGGCGCCCGGCGCAACGCGGAGTTCCCGGACCAGGGGCTCCACGCTGAGCGACATCCCCGCATTTGCGGGGAACGTCGTGCCTGCCAGAACTGCGAGTGCTGAAACGAGAACCGTTGCGAGACGGGCGGTTCGTTCGAGCACTGGATCAGGTCGCGCTGGCCGCGACTGAGAATCCACTCAGCGCAGCATACGTGTCCGCGATGACCGCCGTGTCATCCAAGAACATCGAGAGCAGGATGCCGACCTGCGCCGACGTACCGGTTGCGCCGTTGTTGTACTTGGCGCACTGCGTACTCGCGCTGGCCGTAAGGGCGGTCTGACTGGCAAGGCCCGTCGGCACCGCATTCACGCCGGTGTTGCCCGTACCGGCAGCACAGGTGACCTGCAGCGACGCGATCGGAATCGTAGCAGCGGCGGCGCCCGTCAGCGGACCGGCCGGTGCGACGACGTTGATGAAGCCGGGATTGGCCTTGGACGTCCGGATGGAACCGGTGATGTTGCCGGCTGCCGGGATGGACGCGTTTTCGTTCGCTGCGAGATGGGTGTTCGTATTGTCGCTGCTGGTGAAGGTATAGGCGCCCGTCGAGATGTTGATCGTCGCGATCGTATTGACGGTCGCAGCCACGGTAAACGTGGTTGCGGCGTAGGCCGGCGCGACCGAAAGGCCCGCCATGGCAGCAACGCTGAGCGCGGTTACAAGAGACTTGCGAAGCATGAAAGATCCTTCTTTAGGGCGCTTAGAGTAGAGACGGCGTGACGAGTGGTCCGAGCGTCTTCTTAGCGACCATCGGCGTCACGCTCCGCAAAATGTAGCGGTTTTCACGTAACTCCACGCGTCTTTGCGCGACGTTCACGTTAACGCACGTTAACGGGCGTTAACAGCACCGTTAACGCCCGCCTTAACCAAGAACGGTAACGGCGGCCGCCAGGCACAAGTCGGAACAAAAAAAGCGACTGCGCAATCGCGCAATCGCTTTGTATTTTGTCAGTCGCCGTAAGGAGGGCCGGGCTCAGGTCGCGCTGGCAGATACCGAGAAGCCGCTCAGGGCCGAGTAGGTGTCGGCGATGACGGCCGTGTCGTCGAGAAACATCGAGAGCAGGATGCCGACCTGGGCCGACGTACCCGTCGCCGCGTTGTTGTATTTCGCGCACTGCGTGCTCGAACTCGCCACCAGCGCCGCTTGGATCGCAAGACCGCTCGTCGCCGCGTTGAGGCCGGAGTTCCCCGAGCCGGCCGCGCAGGTAATTTGCAGCGCGGAAACCGGGATCGTCGCGGAAGCGGCGCCGGTCAGGGGGCCGGCGGGCGCTACGATGTTGATGTAGCCCGGATTCGCCTTCGTGGTCCGGATCGAACCCGTGATGTTGCCGGCCGCGGGAATCGAGACGTTTTCGTTCGCGGCGAGATGGGCGTTGGTGTTGTCGGTGCTCGTGAACGTAAACGCGTTCGTCGAGATGTCGATCGTGGCGATCGTACTGACGTTGGCGCCTACCGTGAACGTCGTCGCGGCAAAGGCGGGAGCGTTGCACGAGGCGGCGATGACAATGGCGGCGGCGAGCCCATGACGAAATGATCGGCGAAGCATAACCTCATCCTTGACGGCATGCGGTACCGGCTAGACGCCGATACCTCTCCTTCCATTATCGTCACCGATGCTTCGCCCCGAGGTGATGGGCCTCACAGAGAGCGCGTTAGGTCGCGCTGGCGGAAACCGAAAAGCCGCTGAGCGCGGCGTAGCGATCGGCGATGATCGCGGTGTCGTCGAGGAAGACCGACAGCAGAATGCCGACCTGGGCCGACGTGCCGGTTGCGGCACTGTTGTACTTCGCGCACAGCGTGCTCGAACCGGCCGCAAGCGCGGTCAGCAGGGCGAGGCCGCTCGGAATCGCGTTGATGCCGCTGTTCCCGGTGCCGACGGAGCAGCTGATTTGCAGCGCCGAAATCGGTATGCTGCCAGCGGCGGCGCCCCTCAGCGGACCGGACGGGGCGACGACGTTGATATATCCCGGATTCGCCTTCGAGGTGCGGATCGAACCCGTAACGTTTCCGGCCGCCGGGATTGAAGCGTTTTCGTTCGCGGCGAGATGGGCGTTGGTGTTATCCGTGCTGTTGAACGAGAACGCATTGGTCGAGACGTCGATCGTCGCAATCGTGCCGACGTTCGCGCTCATCGTGAACCCGCCGCTCGCAAAAGCCGGCGCGCTGCACGCGGCCGCCAGAACGGCGACGGCAAGCCCGGTACGAAGCGGCATGCGAATCAAGGCCCCTCCTTGTAGGTGGTCGAGTTACGGGGATGCGGCAAGCGCGTCTCCTTCCAAAGTATAGCCGCTGAATGTTCACCCTGGCGATGACCGGCGTCACGAAGAGCGGCGACGGTTTCCGCCGTTCGCCGTTCGGGCCGGCCCGTCCGCGCCCATCGGCATCAAGAGGCCCGAAAGTCCCCGTCGCCGGAACGCCGGGTCATCCGAGGGCCGGACGCCGCGGAACACGGTCCCCGGATCGTTCGCGGCTTAGCGGCGTTTGAGCGCCTCGAGTTCTTCGAGTGTCCGCGGCCAGTCGTATTTCAAGAGACGCGAAAGACTGCGGTCGGCCAAGAGTTTTCCGCCCGTTTGACAGACGGCGCAATAGTTCGTTTCGTTGTCGGCGTAACGGATGCGCTGGATCTTCGCACCGCAGGCCGGACACGCTTCGCCGTAGCGGCCGTGCACCGCCATGTCCTTGCGAAACGCGGTGACTTTTTCGGGAAACCGGCCGGCGCTTTCGGCCCGCAAACGGTCCATCCAGAGGCGGAGCGTCCCGCGCGTGGCGTCGTAGAGCCGTTGCCATTCGTCCGGTTCGAGCTTGTGTGTCATCGCGATGGGCGAAAGCCTGGCCGCGTGCAAGATCTCGTCGGAGTACGCGTTCCCGATGCCGCTGAGGTTGCGAGGATCGGTCAGCGCGCGTTTGAGCGTGCGGTTCTCGGCCGTCAGCGCGGCGCGGAACGTTGCGAGATCGCTCGCGAACACATCGATACCGCCGGGATCGAGCGCCTCGAGTGCGTCTTGCCCGCTCACGACGTGCAGCGACGCCCGCCGTTTAGCGCCCGCCTCGGTGAGCACGAGCGATCCGTCAGGAAAGTCGAAGGCCGCGAGCGCGTTGCGGCCTGCAAGGCTAGCGTCGGGTGACCGCCAGTGCAGCCGGCCCGCAATCATCAAGTGCAGCACGAGCCACAGGTCGTTGTCGAATCCGAGCGCGATGCGTTTGCCGATGCGCTCGATCTTGCGAGCCACGCGGCCGTCGACGCTCGCGAGTGGCGGTTCGGCGGTGCGCAGCAGAAACGAATTCACCACGCGCACGCGCGAGAGCGGCCGGTTGAGGATCCTCGGTTCTAACGCGCCAATGTAGGCGGCAATGTCGGGCAGCTCCGGCATCTAACAGCGTTCGCCGCAGCGGCGACGGGCTCAGCCTCTCCGCCCGAGCGTTAAACCGCCGTGGGAGCGGCGGTTCGACGCTTCAGGTGATTAGGTCGCGCTTGCGGCGACCGAGAAGCCGCTCAGCGCGGCATAGGTGTCGGCGATGACCGACGTGTCGTCGAGGAAGAGCGAGAGCAAGATGCCGACGGTCGCGGACGTACCGGTTGCCGCATTGTTGTATTTCGCGCACTGCGTGCTCGTGCTCGCGGTGAGCGCCGTCAGACTGGCGAGTCCCGTGGGCGTCGCGTTGAGACCCGAGTTGCCGGTTCCGGTCGCGCAGGTGATTTGCAACGACGAGATCGGAATCGTTGCGGTGCCGCTTCCGGTGAGCGGACCCGCCGGCGCGACCACGTTGATAAATCCCGGATTCGCTTTGGAGGTTCGGATCGAGCCGGTCACATTACCGGCCGCGGGGATCGTGGCGTTTTCGTTTGCGGGCAGATGCGTGTTCGTGTTGTCATTGCTCGTGAAGGTATAGGCGCTCGTCGAGATGTTCACGGTCGCGAGTGTATTGACGGTCGCCGCCACGGTGAACGTCGTGGCTGCAAACGCCGGCGTGACGGATAACCCGGTAATTGCGGCGGTTGCAAGTGGGGCCAGAATTGATTTGCGAAACATGGCTCGCTCCTTTTTGTTAGTGGCTATCGGTCGCGATCGCAAGGCGCGCTTGCAACGGCTCGCGCGGAGGACGGACCGAAGCAAGCGCGCTCAACAACAAGCATCGTCAGAATGCGCGGCTACGTGAGCACCTTTTCACCTAATTGCGCGCTATTTTTTCGTTAACGGCGTTAACGCGCGTTAACGCGCAATATGTACACCGTTAACGGTTAACGAATCGCTACGGAACGAGTATCAGGCTCTTCGTTCGCGCGCGGGCGACGGCAGCGTCACCGAACGGCAGCGGCACGAGCCGCTGCTCGAGCCACGCCTTTGCTTGATCGCGATAGTGCTGCGAGCCCGGATTACCCGACTCGCCTTGCGGAAGCGCGATGCCGCCCGCGTCCCAATTGCCGACTTCCCAAACCGCGCGAAAACTTTGGGTGCCGCTAAAGCCTTGCGCGTGCACGGTGAAGCCGTCGCCGTTGCCGGGGAAGCGCACGCCGTTCCAGAGCTGCCAGCCAAACGCATCGAGCGGATGTTTGGCGATGCGCGCGCCGGCGTCGCCCCACGGTTGAAAGCCGGCCGAACCAGCCTTGGCGACGAGATCGGCGAGCGCGCCGGCGAGGAATGCGTCGTAGTCATCGTTCGCAACCCAGCCGCGCGGACGTTCGCGCAGCGAGCGCAGCAGCGCCATTAGCGATGCGGCAGCGTTCGTACTCAGATAGCGACCGGCGAGCTCGCTGCCGAGCCTGGTGACGGCGATTTGGCGGCAGGCTTCGCGGCGCAAGCGCGAGGCGATCGTCGCGCCGCGCGACGCTTCGACGTACCGTCCGTCGAAGGCCGCCAGGTCGCGGTAGGCCGCGCCGATCTTCGCGTCGTTTGTTAGGTGCTTGCGTTCGACCGCGGCGACCGCCGCGCGCGCGAGCTCGCCTTCGCCGAGCGATATCACGTCGGCTTGTATCGCGCTGAGCGAGGCGACGTCGAGCCTGTCGCCGTGTTTGTGCGTCCCAGCCGGACGCAGCAATTGCGCGATGCGCGCCGCACGATACGGCGCTTCGAAGCCGGGTGACAGGCGCAGCGGATAGCCTGCACCGTACGGCCGGGCGTTCGCGGTGAACACGGTGGCGTCGCGCGAGGGCGCGACTTTCGGCAGCGCGTCGTAGGGTACGAAGCTGTCGTCGTCGCCGCTGACGCTCGTTCCGTCTTTGAAGCGCGTTCCCCAGCCGGCGTCGAGCCAGACGTCGCCCGCCATGGCGTACGCGGCCAAGCCGCTCGAATCGGCAACGACGAAGTTTTGCGTCGGGCCGGGATAGCTTTGCAGCGCCGCGAGCGCACTCTTCGCGTCGGTCGCACGGCCGAGCCCATCGAACGCGCGGAACGGCGAACGTGGATCGAAGAGCGCAGCCCAGCGGGCTGCGTAGCCGACGGTTCCTTTGCGCGCGAAGACAAAGCCGTGTTTCGTTTCGAGGTAGTCACGCGTGATGCTCGCGCCGAAGTGTACGTCGAACGTTTCGCTGCGGTGCACGGCTGCGAGCCAATTGCCGCCGGAAAGATAGCGATCGCTTTTCGCGCTTTCGAAACGCTCCTTATAGACGAGGGTGGAGGCGATGGTCGCGTTCGTCACCCCCCACGCGATGCGTTCGTTGTGGCCGAGGATGACGACCGGGGAGCCGACGAGCGTCGCACCCGCGACGTGCAGGCCCGGCGCTTGCAGATCCTCGAGATACCAGACCCCCGGAATGCGCAGCGGAAGGTGCGGATCGTTAGCAAGCAGCGCGCGACCGGACGTGCTGCGGTTGCCGCCGACGGCGAAGTCGTTGCTGCCGAGGCCGAGACGCGGTTCTTCTCCTTCGTGCACTGCCACCGGTTTGGACGGCCGCGTGCCGCTAAAACGCGGAAATTGCGGCAGCGGCGCGACCGGTGCCTGGCCGCTGCCCGCCGTCGGCGCGTCGTAGGCCGGGTCGGAGATCGGGTAGAGCGCGTCGAGCCCGGCTTGGCCGAGGCGCTCGTACACTTGGCCGCGCGTCGCGACGTCGTTCCAATCGTCGGCAAGCAAACGCACGGTGGCGAAGCCGGCGTAGAGCGAATCGAGCGACGTCCAGGGCTCGGGTTTGTAGCCGAGCATGCGGAATTCCGGCGGCAGCGCGCGCTGCGCGATCGCGGCGTTGACGCCGGCTGCGAATGCGTCAACCGCTTCGAGTTCCTGCTTGGTCATCGTTGCGATGGTGCGCAACGCGAGCGAATGCATGTCGAACGAGCGCGCGTCCTGGTCGGTCGCGAGCAGCGGCGCGCCGAACACTTCGGCCAGACGGCCCTGCATCGCACGCCGATAGAGATCCATTTGAAAAAGGCGGTCGCTGCTCTGGACGTAACCGGCCGCAAAGTAGGCGTCGCGTTCGTTCTGCGCCTTGATGTGCGGAATGCCACGCTCGTCGCGGTCTATCCGCACCGGCGCGCGAACGCCGAGGCCGGCGACCGTCCCGGACTGCTCCTGCGCGGTGCCCCGATAGCCCGCGTAGGCGTAAGCCGCGAACGCAAGCGCGGCGAGCAGCGCGACGCTTGCGAGCATCCCGAGCCCCCAGAGCGCACGGCGAACGACGATCACTTCAACAAAGTATCGAACGTATATTTGGGCAAGTCGGCCGGAAAGCGGTAATCCACGAAGTCGATTTCCATTGCCTCGATGTTGACGTTGAAGCCGAAGCGTAAGTTTTCGGCGCGCACTTGCTGGAGATACCATTGTCCGCCGAGCGGCACGTAGCCGACCGTCCAGCGCGCGCCGTCGTAGGGCTTTCCGTTGTAGATGCCGTCGAGCGCCATGACCATCGTGG
>JACRTZ010000150.1 GCA_014304965.1 Vulcanimicrobiota bacterium
GCGCTGGGACGTCGAGATCACGAATCAAAACGCGGAAACCGTCGCAACGTACGATCTCCTCACCATGAACGCCCACGCCCATACTTGATGGCGGGAGTAAAGGCGATTAGGGCTTCACCGGGCCGTTATTGATCGCGGAATTGACGATTCGCACGAGTTCGGCTTCGCTCGACAGGCGCTCGCTGAAGTCGTAGATGACGTTCTTCTGCTTGAAACGCAGATAGGCAATCCCGCCTTCTTTCTCGTGGTATTCGGAGTAGTAGCCGGTGAGGCCGTGCGCCAGTCGTACACGTTTGTCGAGCAGCGACGGCAGCGGCGAAATTTTGGGGTTCGGCTTCCGCGGCCCGGGCTCGAGGACGGGCTCCTGAACGCGATACTCCTCCGAAAGGCCGTTGTTGTAATCTTCCGTTCCCGCGAAGATGCGACCGGCGCTGCACGCGCAGTCGCCGAAACAGCCGGGCGTAATATCTATTCGCACGTCGTAGTGGTCGGCGCCGATCGTTCCTGGTGCGACGATGGCGGGACCCGGCCTATCCAGCGCCACCTCCCCGAACTCGGTCGGTAGCAATAGCGGGATCTTCGTCTTACTCAATTGTTTGAGTGCCGGCCGGAAGGCGTCGGCAACGCGTCCGCTCCGTGCCGCCGAGGCAAACGTTCCAGTGAGAACTGAAGCGACAATCACTGCGGAAAACGCCGTACTTAGTTTCATGCTGAAACCATACCCGTTCGGCCTACGAGCCATCCTCGAGGCGTAGGACCGCCATGAAGGCTTCTTGCGGCAAGTCCACGCGGCCGACCCGCTTCATCCGCTCCTTGCCGACCTTTTGCTTCTCCAACAGTTTACGCTTACGCGTGATGTCGCCGCCGTAGCACTTCGCGAGCACGTTCTTGCGCATCGCCGAGACCGTCTCGCGGGCGACGATTTTACCGCCGATCGCGGCCTGGATCGGCACGTCGAACATCTGGCGCGGAATTAATTCCTTGAGCTTCTCCGTGAGCGCGCGTCCCCGGAACGCCGCCTTGTCGCGGGCGACGATGAACGACAACGCGTCCACCGGCTCCGCGTTCAGCAATATCTCCAGCTTGACGAGGTCACCCTCGCGGTAGCCGATCACCTCGTAGTCGAGCGATGCGTAACCTTTGGTCCGCGACTTCAGCTGGTCGAAGTAATCGACGATCACTTCGGCGAGCGGCAGTTCGTACGTCAAGATCACGCGCCCGTCGTGCAGGTACTCCATGTTGCGCAACGTGCCGCGGCGCGTCTGCGTCAAGTCCATAATGGTGCCCACGTAATCGGGCGGCGTGATCACGGTCGCCTTGACGTAGGGCTCCTCGATCTTGAGCATCTTATCGCGTGCCGGAAACTTTGCGGGGTTGTCGATCAGTTCGACCACCCCGTCGCTCATCGTCACCCGGAAGACCACCGACGGTGACGTCGCGATCAAATCGAGGTTGTAATTGCGTTCTAGACGCTCTTGCACGATTTCCATGTGCAACAGCCCGAGGAAGCCGCAACGGAAACCGAAGCCGAGCGCGATCGAACTCTCGGGCTCGTAGTGCAGCGCCGAGTCGTTCAGCTTGAGCTTTTCGAGCGCGTCGCGCAGGTCGGAAACCTCGACGCCCTCGTTCGGGTAGAGTCCGCAATAGACCATCGGCACGATCGGCTTGTAGCCGACGAGCGGTTCAGGGGCCGGGTTAGCCGCTTCGGTGATCGTATCGCCGACGTCGATGTCGCCGAGCGACTTGATGTTCGCGATGACGTAGCCGACGTTGCCCATCTCGAGCGAATCGGTCCGTCGCATCTCGGGCGTGAACACGCCGACCTCGGTCGCCTCGTACACCTTCTTTTGCGCCATGGACATGAAGCGCGAGCCTTGCCGCAGGCTGCCGTCCTTGACGCGCACGTACGACACGACGCCGCGGTATGAGTCGAACTGCGCGTTGAACACGAGCGCACGCAGATACTCCTCGGTGCCGGTCGGCGGCGGGATCCGCGTCACGATCGCCTCGAGGATTTCCTCGATTCCGATGCCTTCTTTGGCGCTTGCGAGAATCGCTTCGCTCGCCTCGATCACGAGCATCTCTTCGATCTCGCCGCGGACGCGATCGGGATCGGCCGCCGGCAAGTCGATCTTGTTGATGATCGGAATGATCTTCAACCCATGATCGAGCGCGAGATGGTAGTTCGCGAGCGTTTGTGCTTCGATGCCTTGCGCCGCATCGATGACGAGCAACGCACCTTCGCAGGCGGCGAGCGAACGCGATACTTCCGACGAAAAATCCACATGCCCGGGCGTGTCGATGAAATTGAGCGAGTACTCGTTACCGTCTTGCGCGAGATAGCGCAGCGTGACGGGGTGCATCTTGATCGTGATGCCGCGCTCGCGCTCGAGGTCCATCGCATCAAGATGCTGCTCTTCGAGCCCGCGGGTCGCGATAGTCTTGGTGATCTCGAGCAACCGGTCGGACAAGGTCGTCTTGCCGTGATCGATATGGGCGATAATACAGAAATTCCGCACGTCCGAGGCGACCCGGCCGACGGCAGGCTTTGCGATGGTCGTCACGAGCTTAGCCTAATAGTACCCAATCGAGCAGGCCGCCCGCGGGACGGCGGAGGTCAGGTACGAGACCAGCACGATGACCGCCAAAAACGCGATATCGAGTCCGCCGATGGGCGGAATGATGCGGCGCACCGGGTTGAGCACCGGTTCGACGA
>JACRTZ010000023.1 GCA_014304965.1 Vulcanimicrobiota bacterium
TACGAGTTCGTCCTCACAGCTCTGCGCCATGATCGTCATCGTCGGCAGCGTGCGCAAGTAGGCGATGTCGTAGAGGCCCATGTGGGTCGGCCCGTCGTCGCCGGCCACGCCGGCGCGATCCATGCAGAACACAACCGGCAGATTCTGGATCACGACGTCGTGGACGACTTGGTCGTAAGCGCGCTGCAAGAAGGTTGAATAGATCGCGACGACCGGCTTGAGGCCCGAGGTGGCGGCGCCCGCCGCAAAACACACCGCGTGCGCTTCGGCAATGCCGACGTCGAAATAGCGATCGGGGTGCTTCTTTGCGAACTTCGAGAGCTTCGTTCCGTCGGGCATTGCGGCGGTGATCGCGATGACGCGCTTGTCGCGATCGGCCGCGACGTTGAGCGCGTCGGCGAACGCCTCGGAAAACGTCGGGCGCGTGCCGGGCTTGAACTCGATTTTACCGTTCTCGAGTTCGAAGGGGCCGACGCCGTGGAACGTGCGCTTGTCCAACTCGGCGGGCTCGAAGCCTTTGCCCTTGGTCGTCTTGACGTGGAGCAGTACCGGTCCGTGAATCTTGCGGACGTTCGAGAGGACGTCGACGAGCGTGTCGTAGTCATGTCCGTCGATCGGCCCGATGTACCGGAAGCCGAGTTCTTCGAAGATCACGGCGGCTTTCGGCTCGCTCGATACGAAGCGAAGGGCCGCTTCTTCCGCCGTTGAGAACGCCTTGCGCGCGGCCTCGCGGAAGGGCATGTGGTCGAGAATGTCTTTGGCCTTGTCGCGAGCCGCGTTGAAGAACGGCTTCGAGCGCAGGGCGCTGAGGTAACGGTCCATCGCGCCGACGTTCGGGGCGATGGACATCTCGTTGTCGTTGAGGATGACGATGAAGTTCGTCTTCATCTGGCCGGCGTTGTTGAGCGCTTCATACGCCAAACCGCCGGTCAGCGCGCCGTCGCCGATGATCGCGACGACGGTTTCACCGCTGCCCGCGAGATCGCGCGCCTTGGCCATGCCTAACGCCGCCGAAATGGACGTGGAGGCGTGGCCCGCGCCGAAGCAGTCGTACTCGGACTCGGTCCGCATCGCGAAACCGGAAAGGCCGCCGCCTTTACGGATGGTTCCCATCTGCGACGCGCGGCCGGTCAGCATCTTATGCACGTAGACTTGATGGCTCACGTCCCACACGATGCGATCCTTGGGGGCATCGAGCACCTTGTGCAGGGCCAAGCTCAATTCGACCACGCCGAGGTTGGGCCCAAGATGGCCGCCGTTCTTCGAACAGGCGTCCACCAGCTCGTCGCGGATTTCCGCGGCGAGGACGTCAACCTCGGGGCGCGACAGCCGCTTGAGGTCCGCCGGCGAATCGATGCGTTGCAGTATCATGAAGAGAGTCTTTTAGACGGCCTGGGGGCAGGGTCCGCCCTTCGTGCAGCCGCAGGAAACAAGCGTGCTCCCTCGCGAGACGCCGCTCCCAGCGCCCATTCGGCTGAGCCGGCAGCGGCGCGTGCTGACCGACCTCGCGCGCATCTTCTCGACCATCTTCAACCCGTTCCTCACGGCGCTCGCACTATTTATCATCCTCGCGCACGCCTCCGCGAATGACGCGCCGACGTTCTGGTACCTGGCCTTCGGCAGCACGCTGTTCACGTCGTTCGGGCCGATGCTGTACGTCCTGTGGCTCTACGCAACCGACCGGATCGCCGACCTCGACATGTCGGTGCGCAGCGAGCGCGAGGCCGTCTTCGGCGCATTCGTGGTGTTCTATCTGCTCGGCACGGCCGCGCTCTGGTTCGCGCACGCGCCCCGCTTGCTGATCGCGACGATGGGCGGCTACGCGATCGCCTCGCTGATCGTTCAGTACATCACGCGCTACTGGAAGATATCCACGCACGCGCTCGGCATCAGCGCGTCGCTTGCTTCGCTCTTCTACGTCTTCAAGCAGCAGCCGCTCCCGTTCATGATCCTGGTGCCGCTCGTGTGCTGGGCTCGCGTCTATCTGAAAGCGCACACGTTCGGTCAAGTGGTCGGCGGCGCGGTGCTAGGAACGGTCTGCGTGTACTTGGCCTACCACTACTTCCACTTGATCTGAGGGCCCGAGTGGGCCGCAGATCGAGATAACTGCCGCGCGGAACGGTTCGAGCGGTCCGTTCGTCAGGTAGGTGGTACGGCCGCCTTCCGCTTTCGGCGCCCCGTTGCGCGAACGAACCACCGCAACCGCGCGCGCCGCTTGCGCGACCGCCGGGTCGATGCGCGGGACGCCCGCGCCGAGCGCGGCCGCGAAGTGCGCGTCGAGCAACGGGTAGTGGCTGCAGGCGAGTACGAGCGTGTCGAGCGGCAAGGTGAATTGCGCGCAGGCTTCCGCCACCGCTTCGCGCGTTTGCGCGCCTTCGATCAACCCGGCCTCGACCAGCGGCACGAGCGCCGGCGCCCCGAATTCTTGCACGTCGGCCGCCGGCGCGCGCCGGCGAATCGCGTTTCCGTACGCGCCCGACCCCGCGGTCGCATTCGTTGCGAGCACGCCGATCCGGTGAGCGCCGGCAGCGGCCGCCGCTTCCGCGGCTGCGTCGATCAGATCGAGGATCGGCGCTCTCGACTCCGGCCAGCCGTACGTGGCGGCAATCGCGCACGAGGTGTTGCAGCCCATGACGATCGCGGCCACGCCGCGCTCGTCGAGCAGGGCCACGTTGGCGACCAGCAGCGCCC
>JACRTZ010000176.1 GCA_014304965.1 Vulcanimicrobiota bacterium
TGCCCCGACACCATGGGATGTGCGGCCAAGGTCTTGATCTGGATAATCTCGCCGTTTTTCGCGGTCGCCGGAACTTTGAGGCGGGTCTCGACTTTATCAGCCACCGCAGCCCCCGATCGTGACCTTGACCGGCCGCGTCGCCGTCCAGGTGGTCCCGTCGCTCAACTGCGCGACCGCAATCACGTTTTCGGTTTGCGCCAGCCGAATGCGAAATTCGACCCGCGCCTCTCCGTTGACCGGCGTCAGATCGAATCGCGCGACGCCGGGAAGCGGGTTGCCGTCGGCGGCGATCCAAATCGTTTTCACGTAGTTCGCGTCGGTCATCGGGCTGTCCACCGCGACGACGATCGGAACCGTGTTGCCGTTCTCGGCGATTTCCGGGGCGGTAATCGTGACTTTGCCTTTTTGCGCGGCGGCGAAATCGCCGGGCGCGAGCCACTTTTTGACTTCGTCGGGCGTCGCGGAGGCCGCGCGCGGATGAAACGCTGCAACGGACGCGACCGCCGCGGCGGAAATGGCGAGCATGCGACGCCGGGTCGGGTGAACCATAGCTTCCTTCATACGTACTTTCACTTAAAGGTCAGTAAAAACGCGACGACGTCCTCGACCTGCTGCGCGTTCAGCATCGGCTTGCCTTCGAAATCCTTGGCAACGTCGTGCAGGCCGCCGACGCGATAGAACGCGGGCATGATCGTCGCAGGATTGAAGGCTTTGGGATTGACGATGCGCAGGCGCAGGCTGCCCGCGCTCGTGCGGCTGCCGATGCCACGCAAATCGGGGCCGACGTTGCCTTGATCTGCCGCCTCTATGGGCATGGCATGGCAGGTCAAGCAATTTCCGCCGCGCCGGTCCAGCGCGATTTGGCGGCCCTTGACGGGGTCGCCGGCCGCAGTTCCGGCGAGCGGCTGCGCGATTGCGAAGGCATCGATCGTGTACGGCGGCAGATCGCCGTCTTTGACGACGGCCGGGGCTGAGCCGGCGGCGGCCGCCGATCCTGCCACGGCTAAAAGCAAGGCGCCGAGTGCTAACGATCGCTTCACGTACGATGAAGTTGCCTGCGCGACGGGAGGGTTTCCTGCCGCAGGGTTCGCGTGGAGTGCTAGGGTCCGGTGCAGCTCCGCGAGCCGGACGCATCTAGCGCCCGGAGCCCTTCGTCGAGCAGCCCCCAAAATTGATCCTGGCCCGTATAGCCTTCGATGCGCCGAAACTCGCGTCCGCAATGCATGAGGATGAAGGTCGGCGTGAACGTGACGTGTCTGAGCGAGCGCAAATCCTGCGGCCGTACTGCGTCTATTTCAACGCGCCGTAACGGCAGGCGCTTCCCTTCATCGGTTTTCGCGTAGACGGGGCCGATCTCGCGATCCCAGGCGGCGCAATACGGACAGCCGCGCAGTTGAAACATCACGAGTTGGTCGCGCGGCGCGGCGCGCGCGGCAGACGCCGGACCGGCCGTCGTCGCAAGTGCGCACCAGGCGGCCAGCAGCGCGAATGTGAGAGCGCGCATATGGTTCACGTCAGGCGCGCGTTCGCGAGATCGAGATCGTACTCGATTCGCCGATAGATGTCGTCGGGAATCTCGCCCGTGCCGCGCATCCGTAGGACTTCGGCGCGCTCCGCCTCGAGCGCCTCTGTTTGCATCCGGTGGTCGAGCGCGACGGCGACGGGATGGCCGCCGTTCTCGGCGCCGTCGTCGAGGTGGCCTTGCAAGTGCGCGATGCGGTACTCGTACTCGCCGACGAGCCGGCCTTGGACTTCCCAGACCTCGACGGATTCGAAGCCGCTCTCGAGTTCGCGCAGCCGCGCGATGCCGGCGCGCAACGCGGCGATCCGTACCTCGATCTCGCGCCGGCTCAGATTGTCGCCGTCGTCGATGTGCAGCCACTTTAAAAGCGGGATAAGCGATAGCCCTTGCAAGACGAGGGTCGTGAAGATCACGCAAAAGGTGACGAACAGGATCTCATTGCGGCCCGGAAACGCGAACGGCAACGCGAGCGCCGCCGCAAGCGACACGATGCCGCGCATGCCCGACCAACCCAGAACGAACACGTACCGCCAATCAGGCGTGCCTTCGCGTTCGACGATTCCGCGAAAGAGCAGCCGCGGCAGGTACGTCGCCGGATAGACCCAGGCCAGACGAACGAGGATTACCAGCACGCTGACTGCCACACCCAGCCAGATCGTTCGTCCGGCGAACGCCGGATCGTGCACGACGGTGCGCAGCTGCAGGCCGATCAGCAGAAAAGCAAGGCCGTTGAGCAAAAAGATCAGCACGCTCCAAACCGAGTAGGCGACCAAACGCGAATCCGGATCGAAGATCTTGTGCGACTGCCGGCTGACGAAGATCCCAACCGTGACCGTCGCGAGCACCGCCGAAGGACCGAGTTCTCCGACGTGAATCGAATCGGTCGCCAAGTAGACCGCGTACGGCGTGAGCAGCGACAAGGCGTTGTCGAGCATGTCGTCCAGTAATTGCGCGCGCCGCAGCGCCTTCACGGCGACGACGTAGATGAAGCCGTAGAACAAGCCGATTGCGATTCCCGATGCGGCAACGAGCACGAACGCGAGGCCGGCCGTTGCGATCGAGAACGTACCGCTCAGTGCGGCTATGATCGCGAAGCGGTAGATCACGAGCGCGGTCGCGTCGTTCACCAGCCCTTCGCCGTCGAGAATCGCGAGAATCCGGCGCGGCATCGGAAAGCGCTCGAAGACGGCGCCGGCCGCGACCGCGTCGGGCGGCGAGACGATCGCTCCGAGTGCGAACGCGGCCGCCCAGCCGAGCGCCGGCGACATCGCGTGAGCGACCACCGCGACCGCGACCGTCGTCGCGATGACGAGCCCGATCGCGAGCAAGCCGATCGGACGCAGATTCTGCCGGAACGTCGTCCAGTCGGTCAGCCACCCGCCCGAATACAGCAGCGGCGGCAAGATGATCAGGAATATCCAGTCCGGACTGAGCCGGACTTCGGGGACGGTCGGGAAGAGCGCGATCGCCGCGCCGCCGACGACGAAAGCGATCGGATACGGGATCGCGAGCCGCTTCGCGAGGATGGCGAACGCGACGATCGCTGCCAGGAGTCCCAACAACAGGGAAGATTCTTGCACGTCGCTCGTACCAACCGGCCCTCCCCCCGGCCCGGTTTCAGACCCGCGAGGGCGCTCGTGGCGTGGTCCGCGAAAAGCCGCCGGATGAGCCCGCCAAAACTCGATCGTGTCGGGATCGTCGTCGGCGATCTCGATGCAACGGCGAGAATCTACATTGACACCCTGGGTTTTACGCAGATCTATCGCGAGACGCTGGCGGAACGGGGTGTGGAAGTTCTCGGATTGTCGGCAGGCGACACGACGATTGAATTGATCCGACCACTCGACGATGCGTCGGCCGCGGCGCGGTATCGCGGCGACGAGCCTGCCAAGCTTTATCATTTGACGTTCACCGTCGGCGACGTCAATGCCGAGCTCGAACGCATCAAATCCGCGGGCGTCGAACCCCTCGACTCTCAGCCCCGTCGCAATGCAAACGGAGGGGTCGGCATTTTTCTGCACCCCGACAGCACCGGCGACGTACTGATCGAAATCTCTCAGAAGGTCTAACAGGCCAAAGCGCGAGTTGCTTCTTGGCGCCGAGGCATCGGAATCCGCGGCTGCGAAATAAACGGACATGCAGTTTAGGCTTTTCGCATCGTGTGCCGTCGTCGCGATCGCGCTTGCCGGAACTCCGCTTGCTGCGCTCGCCGACGGACCGTTGTCCGTCACGATCGGGCCGGCATTCGTGACGCAATCCACCGCGCGCACTATCGGTGGAACCGTGCAGACGAACGTCGGAGCTGCGTACGACTTCGGTCCGAAAACGATCGTACCGGTCCGCGCTTCGTTGCAGTTCGACTATGCGGGCGGCGCTTCGAACGGCGGAGCGCTGCGCGACTACGGGGTCGGCATCGCAGGCCGCTTGACGACGCCCATTTGCATCGGGGCCGGCGTTTCGCTGTATAGCGTCAGCGCAAGCATACCCAGCGGAACGTCGGTAAGCAAAACCGGCATCGGTTCGAACTATTTCATCGGACAGAAAATCATCGACGTGCCCGGCGGCATCGACATTTCGCTCCAGGCGACGTATCGGCAAGTCCCGCAGGTCAACGGCATCGACCCGAGCGGCCTCGCCGTGGGTTTGCGTATCGGATTGTAGGCGGCGATTGGCCGCCGGACCGGCGGGCGAGCGGGCGGAACCTCTTTGGCCGCCGATGGGTTATACTGGGATAGAACGTCCGCCGGCCGAGGCCGGCGCGTTCGTCGCGGGGCTGAGCCAGTTTCGACGGGATGTCCGCGATCATCGTAAGCAGGCGGAGTTGCGAGCCCTCCTAAAACGATCGCAAGCGTTTTACACGCGAACAACAACTACGCACTGGCTGCCTAACTTAGGTTAGCCACGGTCCTCGAGGGGTCGCCGGTTCCGCCTCGTTCACCGTCAACAACTCCGGCTAGGATGGGGAAATCGTCCCGCGATCCGTCCGAAATTTAGGGATTGCCGCCGCCGCGATTCTGGTTTCGAGAAGCGCGACGGCCTAAGACAAAATCGAAGCTGAGCCTGGAGAAAGCGCTGGTTAGGCGTTTCGGACTCGGGGGGCGGCACCCCGACAGCTCCACCACATTCGCGCCGGCTCGACGAAGCGATTCGTCGGGCCGGTTTTGCTTTTCGCTGTTCTCGGAACCGGAACATAAAGAAAGCCCGGCGTTTCCGCCGGGCTTTCAGAGTTCACATCAGGCCCTTCAGGCCGCTCTCGCCCATCCGTGAGCTTCGGTCAGCTTCCGGCCGTCCTGGCCTTCGCCGACACTAACGCATCCGTGCGTGTCGCGGCACGACCCCATCCTTGGGGTCAGCGGTACGACGGGCGCTGCGCGAAGCAATCGCGGCAGTAGACCGGCTTGTCGCCGCGCGGCTTGAACGGGACCTCGGCAACCTTGCCGCAGGTGCTGCAGGTCGCTTCGAACATCTCGCGCTGGCGTCCGCCGCCTGCGCCGCCGCCGCCGCCGCTATAGGATCCGCCGGCGCCGCCGCCACGTTGGGCTTTGCGGGCTGCGCGACAGTCGGGGCAACGGCTGGGCTTGTTGGTGAAGCCCTTCGAGGCGAAGAATTCCTGTTCGCTCGCCGTGAAGGTAAAGGGGGCATTGCAATCCGTGCAATTCAGTCTCTCGTCAGTGTACATGGTACTCCAAAAGCGTCGAATGTGTCAGAAGGCGTTTGAAGACCATCTACAAGCGGGATGAGGCGACGCGCCGGGCCATCCGCTACCGACAGTTATAACCCAAACCGGGCCAAAAAGGTTATCTTTGGGGAAAAAAAGTCGCAAATTTTGCGATTCTGGGAGGTCGGTCACCCCTCGTGCGACCCTGGCCGTGGACGCCCGCCTCCGCATCGGCTAGAATCCTGCGGCGATGTCCTACGTCTATTCCATGTACCGGGTCGGCAAGGTCGTGCCGCCCAAGCGCGAGATCCTCAAAGACATCTCGCTGAGCTTTCTGCCCGGCGCCAAGATCGGCGTGCTCGGGCTCAACGGCGCCGGCAAGTCGTCGTTGTTGCGCATTATGGCCGGGAAGGACCGGGATTTCGACGGCGAGGCCAAGGCCGCCGACAAGCTGACCATCGGGCACCTCGAGCAAGAGCCGAAACTGGACCCCGACAAGACGGTTCGCGAGACCGTCGAGGAAGCGCTGACCGAACTCATGGCGGCGCGCAAGCGCCTCGACGAAGTGTACGCCGCCTACGGCCACCCCGACGCGGACTTCGAAAAACTTTCCGAAGAGCAAGCGAAGCTCGAGGCCGTGCTGTTCTCCGGTAGCGGCGATGCACTGGACCAGCAGCTCGAAATCGCGGCCGACGCGCTGCGCCTGCCACCTTGGGACGCGAAGATCGGGCCGTTGTCCGGCGGTGAGAAACGCCGCGTCGCGCTGTGCCGTTTGCTGCTGTCGAATCCCGACATGCTGCTGCTCGACGAACCGACCAACCATCTCGATGCCGAAAGCGTCGAATGGCTCGAGCAATACTTGCAACGTTTTCCGGGCACCGTGGTCGCAGTAACGCACGATCGGTATTTCCTCGATAATGCCGCCGAATGGATTCTCGAACTCGATCGCGGCCGCGGCATTCCGTGGAAGGGCAATTACAGCAGTTGGCTCGACCAAAAAGCGGCGCGCCTCGGCGCCGAAGAAGCGGCCGAATCGGCGCGCCAAAAAGCGCTCAAACGCGAACTCGAATGGGCTCGCTCGAACGCCAAGGGACGTCAAGCGAAGAGCAAGAGCCGCCTCGCGCGGTTTGAAGAAATGTCGAGCTACGAATACCAGCGGCGCAACGAAACGCAGGAAATTTTCATCCCGGTTGCCGAGCGTTTAGGCGACAAGGTCATTCAAATCACGGGTCTGCGCAAAGCGTACGGCGACCGGCTGTTAATCGACGATTTTTCGGCAACGATTCCGGCGGGCGCGATCGTCGGCATCATCGGGCCGAACGGCGCGGGCAAGACGACGCTATTCCGCATGCTGACCGGCAAAGAGCAGCCCGATGCCGGCTCGATCGACATTGGGCCGAGCGTCAAACTCGCGGTGGTGGACCAGTCACGCGAATCGCTCGGCGACGGCAAGACGGTGTTCGAGGACGTCACGGGCGGCCGCGACCTCTTGCAGATCGGCCGTTTCGAGATGCCGTCGCGCGCCTATCTCGGACGTTTCAACTTCAAGGGCGCCGATCAGCAGAAGCCGGTCGCAAACCTGTCGGGCGGCGAGCGCGGCCGCCTTCACCTCGCGAAGACGCTGCTGAGCGGCGCAAACGTATTGCTGCTCGACGAACCGTCCAACGATCTCGACGTCGAAACCTTGCGCGCGCTCGAAGACGCGCTCGGCGAGTTTGCCGGCACCGTGCTCGTCATCAGTCACGATCGCTGGTTCCTCGACCGGATCGCAACGCACATCTTGGCGTTCGAAGGCGACTCGCGGCTGTTCTTGTTCGAGGGCAACTATCAGGAGTATGAGGCCAACAAGCGCGAGCGGCTGGGCGAAGAGGCGGCGCGTCCGCACCGCATCCGTTACCGGCCGCTGACCGTCAACCGGTAAAAATGGCGAAGCTGTATTTCCGCTACTCGGCCATGAACGCGGGAAAATCTACGGCGCTGCTTCAGGTCGCGCACAATTACGAAGAGCACGGCCGCAACGTGCTCATCTATACGTCGTCACTGGATAACCGGTACGCCTTGGGTATGATTACGTCGCGGCTCGGCCCGCAGCGAGACGCGCGCACCTTCGACGATGGAACGGACTTCGAGGCGGAGCTGGCCGGCGTGCTCGAGTTGTCGTGCGTGCTGCTCGACGAGGCGCAATTCTTGAGCCCGGCGCAAGTGAAACAACTTCATCGGGTCGCGCATCTGCAAGGCATCCCGGCGATCTGCTACGGCATCCGCAGCGACTTCCTCGGCGAGCCGTTTCCGGGCGCCGCGTATCTGCTGACGTTGGCGGACAGCGTCGAAGAGCTTAAGACGATTTGCGCCTGCGGACGCAAGGCGACGATGAATCCGCGTATTGACGAGGCCGGGAACCTCATCGTGGTCGGCAATCAGATTGCGATCGAAGGCGAGACGACGTACGTCCAGATGTGCGCCGAGTGTTTCTATTCCGCGTACGATGCGGCCACCAAGAACGTTCGCAGCTAGCTCGCGGGCGGCATTCGCCGCCGCGCTCTGCGCGCTCTGCGCCGCGAGCATGCTGCCGGCACGCGCAGCCGACGTCACGCTGCTCGACCTGATCGAGGTTGAGATCGGCCACAGCTCGATTGCCGAGCAATACTATCGCCCGCTCGCGACGCAGGGCCTGCTCGACGGTGCGCGCACCGGCATGCTGTCGTATTTAAAAAGGCGCGGTGTCCCCAGTCCGCAGATCGCAATCATGCACGCCCAGGCAAACGGACGGGGCGCCGTGCCGGCGATCGAAAAGCAGATCGGGATTGCGATTCAGCGTTACGGTGCGCGGGTCGAGCCCCGCGCGCTCGTCTATGCGGCCATTCGCGGGGAGCTCGCGTCCTTGCGCGATCCGTATTCGGTATTCTTCACGAGCGCCGAGCTCAAGAAATTCTCGGCGGCCGTTGACGGCGAAACCTTCGGCGGCGTCGGATTGGTCGTCACGCGCGATTCGTCCGGCGCCGTTTGGCGGATCGCCGAGGTTTTCGAAAACGGTCCGGCCGCGCGGCAAGGCGTGTTGGCCGGGGACGTGCTCGCGCACATTGACGGCTCGCCGGCCGGAGCGTTGACGAACGATGCGCTCGTCGCGCGTCTGCGGGGGAAACCGGGTTCGCACGTTCATCTGGGCCTGTTGCGTTCGACGCTGTCCGGCGGTGCGGTGGCGGATCCGAAAACCGTGGACGTGGACGTCGTCCGGCGCTCCATCACCGAGCCGAATGTTCGCGCGCGGCTGCTTCCGGGCGGCGTTGCCTACGTCGCGCTGCGGAGTTTCGATGCCGATGCCGGAAAAACCGTACGCGCCGCGGTCGAGAAGCTCGATGCGCAGGGCGCCACGGCGTTGGTGCTCGATCTGCGCGACAACGGCGGCGGCTACGAGCGCGCTTCGGTCGCCGTGGTGTCGAATTTCATTGCGGGCGGTCCGGTGGTGACAATCGAGCAGCGGCGCGGCAAACGCGTCACCGAAACTACGCGCGGCAAACCGCTGGCGGCTCGGCCGGTCGCCGTGCTCGTCAACGGCAATTCGGCCTCGGGAGCCGAGCTCGTGGCGGCGGCGCTGCAGGAGCGCGGTGTCGCGAAAGTCGTGGGAACGACGACGTTCGGCAAGGGCCTCGTGCAGACGATGATTCCGCTGCCGGACGGTTCGGCGCTCAAACTGACCACCGCGCGCTATCTCACGTCGTCAGGCCGAGACCTCGACCATCGGGGCGTCGTCCCGGACGTGACCGTAGCCGAACCCGCCGGTTCGACTCCGGGCGTACCCGGCAGCGACCCGCAACTCGATCGTGCGCTCGAACTGCTTCAAGGCGCGAGCGTCGGCGCGCAGAAGTCGCCGTTGCCGTCGTGAGGCCGGACGCGCAGCGCCGTTTCGTCAGCGAAGCGATCGAACCGGTCGAATCGGGTTTTGATCCCGCCGAACTTGGCCGGAGCGAGCCGTCGCTGCCGGGAGTCTTTCGCTGGAAAGGCGCGGAATTGCGCGTCGCGCGGACGCTGCGTGCGTGGCGTCGACCAAAGATGATCGCGGCGACCACTACCTCGCGAAATTCTGGTTCGACGTTGCGCTCGCCGACGGACGGCGGGCGACGCTCTATTTCGATCGCAAAGCACGTGCCGGCACGGCGCGCTGGTGGCTCTACGCGATCGACGAGGCGAGCTAACCGAGCCGCTCGCGCCCGTGCAACCGCCGGTCGCCGGATTGCGCGTCGAGAAATTGCGGCTCGATCTGCACACGGGTTCTTTACCCGGCCGCGAGAAAAACGTCGCGGTGATCGACGTCCATACGCACCTGCATCCGCCCCGGCTCTTCGCGGCGATCCGGCGCTGGTTCGCGGATCGGAGTACCTGGGATCTCTCGGCGCAGCCGAGCGAACCTCGCGACGTCGCTCGCGCTTTGGAACGCGCCGGCGTCGAACGCTTCGTATTCTTTAGCTACGCGCACAAGCCCGGAATGGCGGGCGAACTCAACGAGTGGCTGTGCGCGACCGCGCGCGAACTCGGCGGAGCGGGACTCCCGCTCGGGACGGTGCACCTCGACGATTCCGATCCGCTCGGCGACTTGGAACGCGCGCTTGACGGCGGCTGTGCCGGCATCAAAATCCACGAGGACGTACAACGCCTGGCGGTGGACGACGCGCGCTTCGATCCGCTCTTCCAAACGATCGCGGCCCGCAACGGCGTCGTGATCGCGCACGTCGGCCCGATGCCGTGGCGGCTGCTTCCCGGTGAAGGCCCAAAACGCATCGCCGCAGCCCTCGAGCGCCATCCGGCGTTGCAATTCGTGGTCGCGCACATGGGCGTGCCCGACACGGGCGCCTACTGCGAACTGTTCGAGCGCTTTCCGAACCTCTACCTCGATACGACGATGGCGTTCGCTCCGGCTTCGCCGGTCGAGCGACGCATAGATCCGGATCTCGTTCGGGCGAACGCGTCGCGGATTCTCTACGGCACCGACTTTCCCAACACTCCGTACCCGTACGAAGAAGAAGCGCGCGGCATTCGCGCGCTGGGACTAGATCGGGCCGCCCTGACCGCAATACTGGGAGAAAACGCGCGTGCATTGTTTGCGCCGTTTTGGTGAGAAGGCGGGTTCCCGGATCAAGTAAGCGCTTCGTTCGCGCGCTCCGGCGGAAGGTTTGCCGGGCCGCGCGAATGACGGGGTGATGAACGATTCGGATATTCACGCCCACATCGAGAGTCTCGTCGCCGAAGAACACCGGCTGCTCGACAAGGCTGGGAACGACGGCGGCCTTTCGGCCGAAGAACAGTCGCGATTCGATCGCGTGAACGTCGAGCTCGATCGTTATTACGATTTGCTGCGGCAGCGACGCGCCCGCCGCGAGTTCGGTGAAGACGAAGGGGCAGCCAAAATGCGGCCGGCCGGCGTCGTCGAGAAATATCTGCAGTGAGCCAGGCGCGAGGGCCGCGCCGCGCGAGCCGGCCCGTCGCAAAGCGCTCGAATGTCCCGCTGGTCCTGGTCGCCGCAGTCGCGCTCGCGGCTATCGCGGCTTTCGGGATCTGGCGCTATCTGAATGTTCGGGGTACGGCTGCCGATACTATCACCGTCTACTACTGTAAGACGGACGGAGCCACGCTAGTACCATGGAAGGTCACACTAGGCATGCCTCACGATGCCGTGAGCATTGCTTTATTCGCAGCGAATCAAGTCATTGCCGGGCCCCCTTCGGGGACCGATGCGATCCGTTTTCCGCAGGGCACGGTGGTGCGCGCGGTGCGGGTGAGCGGTTCGAAAGCTACCGTGGACTTGACGGGAGCCATCGCCAAGCCCCAGGAGGGCAGTTTCGGGGAGAGCGCCCAGTTCAAGGCGCTCGTTTGGACGTTAACCGGTATACGAGGAATCGATTCGGTGCAGATATTGATCGCCGGCTCGCGCGTCGCGACGCTTCCGGGTGGTCATCTTGAGCTCGATCAGCCGCTTGCACGTTCCAACTGGTAAGAGGCTTCTTTCCGCGGCCTTCGGCGCAGCGATGCTGCTGGGCGGGCTCCAGGCCGTGCCCGCAAGCGCCGCCACGCGGCCGGCGGCATCGCCGGACTACTGGTTCGCGGGAACGCGCGTCATCTGGTCCAAGCCGCAGAAGCGCGGCGACGAGCTGGCGATCGCAAACGACGACGCCGGCCTCGGGCGCTTCCTGGCGCGCCTCGGCGCGATCATCTCGTACGATCCGGGTCAGCGCTACGCCGTCATCACGAGCGGCGATCGTCGGACGATTTCGTTCGCGGTCGGAGACGCGCGCTACACCGTCGCCGGCGTAACGCAGACGGCGCCCTTCGCGCCGTATGTAGCGGGCCGCTCCGTCTATCTGCCGTTCTCGGCGCTCGCCAAGGCGCTGTACGTCAGCCTCGTCGCGGACGGTTCCGCGACCGTGTTGCAGCCGCAAATCGGCGGCCTCGACATCAAGGTCGAGAACAAGGTGACGCAGGTCACGTTCCGCAGCGCGAGCCCGCCGAAATTCAAGATCGTTTCGGATCCGAGCGATCCGCATCTGGCAATTCAGTTTAGCGGTGTCGGTTCGACGCTGGAAAAGGATCGTCACATCGGCGGCAGCGCCGAGGTGCACGGCATGACGATTCGCACCGGCGGAACTGCGCGCAACCCGACCACGACCGTCATCTTCGATGCCATGAGCGGCACCTCGCACGTCGCCATGACGCCGCAAACGCAAAATGAAATCGCGATCGGCTTCGCGTTCAAAGGTGTGGCGATGGCCGGTACGCCGCTCGGCGCATCCGCCCCCGCCGTCGCGCAAGCGATGCCGAATCCCACGCGCGAATCGGCCGGGCCCTCGACCAACGAGTACGCCCGCGTCGGCGCCGAGGTCGTGCCGCCCGATCCGGCCATACCACCGCCCGCGCTCAGCGCGGCCGCGCTCGTGACTGCCGTCGAGGCGATTCCCGACGGCCAAACGCTCAACGTCCGCATCGGCGTCACCGGTCCCGTCAGCTACGAATGGCACCGCCTGCCGGACAATCGCTGGTACGTGGACTTGAAGAACGCCACGCTCGGCGTGCCCGCGCGCGACGAACAGCCGAACAACATGGCGGCGTCGTCGTTACGGATCCGGCAACTGAGCACGGCGCCCGATCCGGTCGTACGCATTGCACTCAGTCTCGCATCGCAGCGCCAAGTTCAACTGCTCCCGTCCGACGGCGGCTTCACCATCGCGGTCGGCGCGCTCGACAACCTCGACGCGCAACGCGTCGGCTCCGGCAAAGTCGTCGGCGGCTCGATCGTCGCGGCGGCGACGCCGGCCGGCGGCGACATGTGGTCGCCGCCCGTCACGGCCGCGCCTTCGGCCCCGGTCTACATGCCGACGAATCCGAAATTAATCGTCATCGACCCGGGTCACGGCGGAAGCGATTCCGGCGCCGCCCGCAACGGGCTGGTTGAAAAAGACATCGCGCTCGACGTTTCCAAGCGGCTGCGTGCGGTGCTGATCGCGCGCGGCTGGCAGGTGAAGATGACGCGCGAAACCGACGTGGACGTGTACGCACCCAACGATTCGGCGCACGACGAGCTACAGGCGCGTTGCGACGTTGCCAACACGGCGGGCGCTCGGATGTTCATCAGCGTGCACGTCAACAGTTTCACGTCGAGTTCGCTCAACGGCTCGACGACGTATTACTACAAGCCGTCCGACCAAGCGCTCGGAGACGCGATCCATCGCAGCATGAGCGCTTCGCTGAACACGACGGACAAGGGCCTTCGCAAAGAAGACTTCTACGTGATCAAACATACGCTGATGCCCGCGGCGCTGGTCGAGACGGCCTTCCTCTCGAATGTGGAAGATGCAAAATTGTTGCGGTCGCCGGCCTTCCTGCAGCGCATGGCCGTCTCGATCGCCGACGGAATCGGCTCCTACGCCGCGAAAGTGCCCGCCGGAAACTACTCGAGCGGCACCTGACCGTCGCCGCTCGCCGGAGCGGAGCGAAGCATCCTCGGAATTTTTGACTCGGGCTTAGGCGGGCTGACCGTGCTGCGGCGCGTTCGCGCGGCGCTGCCCGCAGAAGATATCGTCTACCTCGCGGACCAGGCCCACGTTCCGTACGGCGACCGCTCGCACGACGATTTGCGGGCGCTGCTGGCCGCCCACGTGGCCCTGCTCGACGAGCGCGGCGTGG
>JACRTZ010000032.1 GCA_014304965.1 Vulcanimicrobiota bacterium
CACGCCGTGATGTATGATGTGCAGTTTGTGCGGATCCACACCGTAGGAGCCGGCGAGAATTTCGAGGCCCGTTTGCGAGAGAACGACGACGGCGTCGGCGCGTTCGCAAATGCGACGCGCGACGGAACGGTGATGATCGCTCGGTTCGGGCAGAATGGTGTGCAGCGTCACGACCACCGGCTTTTGAACGTCTTCGAGAAAATCGAGCACCCAGGCGCCGTCTTCACCGCCGAACAGGCCGTATTCGTGCTGGACGTTCAGCAGGTGCGAGGGGTGCGCGTTAACGGCCGCGGCCGCCGCTTTATAGGAAGCGTGCTCGTCCTGCGAGAGACGGGCGACGACTTTGCCCTTGTAGGAGCGGGTCTCGCCGCCGGGCTCGTCGATCGCGAGCACGTCGCTGTCGTAGCCGAACTGGCGGTCGAAACTGTCAACGACGTCCTTGGTGAACGTCGCGATTCCGCATTCGCGGGGCGGGAACGAGCCCATGAACAAGGTCTGAGGGGGCAGCGGTTCTGCGCTCGCTCGGTACTGCAAAGGTTCTCCTCGATAGGACACGTGGGGAGTAAAAGTTACCCGGTCAGGGTGGCCCGTAAACGGCTCGAGCGTTTCTACGCTCGCTTGGACTACGTTGGAGCGACCGCGGCTTGCTCGGCCTGGGTAGCCGGCAGCCGTGAGTCCGGGGCGACGACGGTGCCGGGCTCCACGTGCTGGTCGTGGCCGGCGACCGTGCCGGCGCCGACCTGTGCCAGCTTTCCTACCCGCACCCTACTCGCCAAAATCACATCGGTAACGTGGGCGCCTTCTTCTATATGCACGCCGTCCCACAAAACCGAGCCGCGAACGACCACGTTCGGGCCGATCCGCGTACCATCGCCGAGGACCGTGTAGGGACCGACCATCGCGTTTGGCGCGATTTCGACGTTTTCGCCGATGAAGACGGGCGGCTCGATATTTGATGGCGCGCCGATGGCGCCGGCAAAGATGAACGCGCCGCGGTGCATCTCGGGATCGGCGAGCGGGTCGAGGGCGAGTTGCCGATCGAGCACGTCGCGATGCGCCTTGAGATATTGATCCGGACGGCCGACGTCGAGCCAATAATCGTCGCTGAGGTAGGCGTACAGCGCTTTGCCCTCGGCCAGCAATTTTGGAAAGGTAGCGCGCTCGATCGAGACGTTCGTGTCTTTGGGGATCGCCTCGAGCACCGCGGGATCGAGCAAATAGGTACCGGCATTGATTTCATCGGTCGGCGCGGTCTCGCGCGGCGGTTTCTCGATGAACGATTTCACGCGGCCCGTTTCGTCGCGCACCACGCATCCGAACGCGGACGGATCTTCGACGCGAATGGAATGCAGCACGCCAAGGCCGCCGCGCTTTTCGTGTACTTCGATCATCTTGCGGAGATCGAGGCTCGTGAGCACGTCGCCGTTGAGCACGAAGAACGGACCGCTGATGTATTGCTCGACGTTCTTGATCGCGCCGGCGGTGCCGAGCGGCTCTTTTTCGATCACGTAGGTGAGCTTGAGGCCGAGCCGCGCACCGTCGCCGAGATGCCGCGTGATCGCGTCGGGCAGGTAGCCGGCCGCGAGAATCACGTGGTCCACGCCCGCGCTTTTGAGCCGCGACAGCGTGCGCTCCAAGAACGGCACGCCGAACAGCGGCACCATCGGTTTGGGTGTGCCGTACGTGAGCGGGCGCAATCGCGTGCCCTCACCGCCGACCAAAATGACTGCCTGCAAAGTACCTCCGTGCGGCCGCTCGCTTGGTGTAAAGAACGCCTATTATACCGCGTCCGGCCAACCCGTCGCGAGGACTGTTGGCAAACGTACCCGCCAAACGACTAGACTTTTCGCTTGCCCGCCAGCCTGCCAAACAAGGACTTCGCTTGCCTTATATCGAACATATGTTTGTATTATGGCATGGAAGAACCCTGCGAAATACCCCTGGGCCGAAATTGCCGCCTACTTCGAAGCCGGCCACTCACGAAAAGAGTGCAGGCTTAGATACGGCTTCTGCGATGCGATGTGGTACGTAGCGCTCAAGAACGGGTCGTTGATTCTTAGCGACCAAGCAAAGGCGCGGCACCCATACGCGTTTCGGTCCTTTATCTACGATTGGCCCGAGGTGCAACGTTATTACGACGAAGGGCACACGGTTCGACAGTGTATGGCCCGATTCGGATTCTCCATGAGCGCCTGGTGCAAGGCCAGTCGCCAGGGATACGTCAAGGCACGTTCTGTCCGTCCTTCTCTCGAGGACATTCTCGCAAAAAGCACGAGTCGCTGGACGATCAAGCGGCGGTTGCTCGAGGCTGGTATACTGGAAAATCGCTGCGAAGACTGCGGGCTTACCGAGTGGAGGGGCAAACCGCTAGCGATTCAAATTGACCACCGTAACGGCGTCAAGGACGATCATCGCGTTGAGAACTTGCGGATGCTCTGTCCGAACTGTCACAGTCAAACGGAAACCTACGGGGCGCGCAATCGAAAACTGAAGCGCGCGAAAATCTCGTGTCTGATAATTGAAAAGCAGTTCAATCCCGGGTCGTTCAGCGGTAGGACGCGACACTCTGAATGTCGCTACGGTGGTTCGATTCCATCCCCGGGAGCCACTCGGCCCTATCGTCTAGAGGCCTAGGACGCCGCCCTCTCACGGCGGTAACACGGGT
>JACRTZ010000071.1 GCA_014304965.1 Vulcanimicrobiota bacterium
GTTTAATGAAGCAGCTCGAAGAATTCGGCATCGTGGGACCGCACGAAGGCACCAAGCCGCGACGCATCAACATCGGCCTGGGCGACCTCGAAACGATTTCGGGACGCCTGGGGCGGGCCGATCAAACCGATCTGTTCGCGCAAGCGTAGCCCGGCGATTTCAGACGCGAAAACGAGGAAACAAGCGCAACGACGCGGGAGGTGCGGAGATGGGCCGGGCGCAGCGAGTCATCTCCGGTGCGACCGCAATCGCGGTCGGCGCGCTCGCGCTCGCCGCAGCCGTTCCGGCCCGCGCTGAAGATCGCCCGCTCGTGCTCGCGATCACGGCCCGTCAGTCGACGCGCGACGTGGATTTTTCGCTCCCGCCGCGCTGGCAGGCACCGGTCAGATGCGCGGTGCTGGATACCCGCGACTCGTGCCTGCTCGAAAAGATGACCTCTGAGCCCGAGGGCGTCCCGCCGAGCGAGATCGTCGGGAAGGCGCTTCGGCTCGCGGCGCTCTTCGACGCGCGAAGAAAGATCGACGATTCGGACGGACTGATGTCGCTGCGCGCGTCGGAAGCGTATCTCATCGCCGGCGCGTACGAACTCAAGGGCAGCCATCTCGCCGAGGCGCGAGCCTACTTCGAGTCGGCGCTGGCGCGCGCGCGCGAAGTGCCGGCGAGGGTTTCGAGATTCGTGCAAGTCGCCGCAAATTACACCGCTCCAGTGCAAACCAACAATACCACGCGCACGCTGCAACCGCGCGTTCCCCTCGTCATGAGCATGCAAGAGGAGCGCAACGTCTTTTACCCGCTGGCCGAACTCGTGCGCGAGTACGCCGTCCGGGCGCTTGCAACCAAGCACGAATAGCTGCGACTTTAGTCGAAACGGGCCGTTTCTACAAAGTTGAACGGTGCGGGTCTCGCGAAACGTTGAGAGGCCGACATGACGTACGCGACCGACCCTCTCCTGCGCCCGATCGAACACAAAGTTGACGAGGGCATCCCGCTTTCAAAAGAAGACGGGCTCGCGCTCTTACAAACGCGCGACCTGCACGCGCTCGGGCGTATGGCGCAGCGCGCGAAAGAGCGCAAGAGCGGTCGCAAAGTTTTCTACGTGCTCAACCGTTACATCAATTCGACGAACGTCTGTTACGCGAATTGCAAGTTCTGCTCGTTTGCGAAAGGCGAGCAAGAAGCCGGTGCGGTGCGCATGCCGGCCGACGACGTGCTCGCCAAGGCCCTCGAAACCGGAACCAACTTCAACCAAATTCACATCGTTGGCGGCCACGACCCGCGCCAACTGTCGCTCGATTATTGGTTGCCGCTCATGCGCCGCTTCAAGGCGACGCTGCCGCACGTGCAACTCTCGCTGTTCACCTCGGCGGAAATAGATTATCTCGCCAAGCGTCATCGCTTGCCCTACGAAGACATCCTGCGCGAGTTACGCGACGCCGGCCTCGACAACATCAACGGCGGCGGCGCCGAAATTTTCAGCGCGCGCTTTCGCAAACTCGTGTGTCCGAATAAGGTGGACGCAGACAATTGGCTGCGCGTGCACGAGGTTGCCCACAGTATCGGCATTGCGTCGAACGCGACGATGCTATACGGTACGGTCGAAACGCTCGAAGAGCGGGTGGACCACTTCATCGCGTTGCGGGAATCGCAGCGGCGCTCGCCCGGCTTCAACGCCTTCATTCCGCTCGCGTTTCATCCCGACGGCAACCAGCTCAACGACTGCGGCTGGACGACGGGCCTCGACGATCTGCGCATGTTCGCGACCGCGCGCCTGATGCTCGATAACTTCGATCACATCAAAGCGTACTGGATGATTCAAGGTCTCAAGGTCTGCCAAATTGCGCTGCAGTTCGGCGCCGACGACATGGACGGTACGCACGGTTCGACGGATGAGGAGCGCATCTATCACAGCGCCGGCACGTCGTCGGGCCAATACGTCGACGATCGCGAGTTTCGCAGGTTGATCGAAGAGGCCGGCTACCAGCCGGTCCGCCGCAACTCCACGTACGACGAGTTCCCCCATGATTGGAATCCCCACGATGCTACGCATCGCGGGGACCGCGCCCCCACACGCGAAGCGCATGGGGCCCCAGCAGAATAATCATGCTGCGGTCCGGACGCATCGTGTATACAAACGATCTGCCGATCTACACCGCTTTCGACGAAGGCGCGGTGCGCTTTCCGGGCGCGCTCGTCGCCGACGTCCCCGCGAACCTCAACGCGATGCTGTTGGACGGCCGCCTCGACATGGGCCCGATGAGCGCGGCCGCTTATGCCGGCGCCTCGGACCGTTTCATGCTGCTGCCCGAACTGTGCATCGGGTCGCGGGCCGACGTTTGGTCGGTGGTGTGCGTCAGTAAACTGCCGCTGCGCGGCTTGGACGGTGCGCGAATCGCGGTTACGCGGGAATCGGCAAGCGGCCGCGGGCTGCTGCGCGTCTTGCTCGAACGGCGCTACGGCATTTCGGCCGAGTTCGAAGAAAGTACCGATCCCTACGCCGCCGCGGCCGCCGGGAGGCCCGCGCTCTTGATCGGCGACCGCGCGATCGACGCGCGCCAGACGTTCAACGCCGCGCACGTGCACGATCTCGGCGCCGAGTGGCATGCTTGGACTGGCCTCGACATGGTGTATGCCGTGTGGGTCGTCCGCCGCGACGTGCTCGATTCGAACGGCGCGGACGTGCGGGCCGCGTGGCAGGCGCTCGTCGCCGCGCACCGCTGGGGCGAACGCAACCCGCAACGCGTCATCGGGCACGCGCAGCGAGCGCATCCGCGCCCAGGCGGTTTCTACGGCGCGTACTACGAGACGCTCAACTTCACGTTCGACGGTCGCGCGCGCGCGGGCCTGACGCGCTACTTCGAGGAGCTGCACGCGCTGGGCGCGATTGCGTCCGTGCCGTCGTGCGAGGAGGCGTTCGTTGTCGCTCGCTAGCCTTATCGACCGCGCCGCCGGGGGCGGCCGCTTGACCTACGAGGAGGGCGTGCGTCTCTACGAGGAGGCGCCGCTGCACGAACTCGGCGCCGCCGCGCATCATCGCCGCATGACGATGTATCCGACCGACGACGTGACCTACGTGATCGACACGACGATCAATTACACGAACGTTTGCAACGTGCACTGCACGTTCTGCGCGTTCTTCCGTCCCGAACGCCACGGTGAAGGCTACACGATGTCACACGACGATGTGATCGGCCGCGCTCGCTGGGCCGCCGATCAGGGCGCGACGCAGATCATGATTCAGGGCGGCGTCAATCCCGACCTCAAGCTCGAGTGGTTCGAGCGGCTCTTCACGCGGGTGCGGTCGGAGCTGCCGGGTGTGGACATCCATTCGCTATCGGTTTCCGAGATCGTGGGCTTGGCGCACGTCGAAAACATCACGACGAAGGCCGTGCTCGAGCGTTTGCGCGCGGCGGGCCTCAAGTCGTTGCCGGGCGCGGGTGCCGAGATTCTCGTCGAGCGCGTGCGCAAGCGAATCAGCGCGCGTAAAGTCAAGCCCGAATCATGGCTCGGCGTAATGCGCGAGGCGCAGAACCTCGGCATGCCGACGACCGCCACCATGATGTTCGGCTCGATCGAAACGAACGCCGAACGGGTCGCGCATCTCGACGCCGTCCGTTCGCTGCAAGACGAAACGGGCGGCTTCACCGCCTTCATCCCGTGGTATTACGTGCCGTTCAAAACGCCGCTCAAGGGCAAGGAGGCCACCGGGCTCGAGTACTTGCGCGTGCTCGCGATTTCGCGGCTGTTCTTGGACAACGTGCCCCATCTGCAAGCCTCATGGCTGACGCCCGGACTCAAGCTCGGGCAACTCGCGCTGTTCTACGGCTGCGACGACATGGGCGGCACGATTTTGGAAGAGCGCGTCGTTCACGATGCGGGCTCGACGAACGAAGCGACGCGCAAACAACTCGAGGAGCTCGTGATTTCGGCCGGGTTCCGGCCCGTCATTCGCGATACGTATTGGAATCTACGCCCGCAAATGGCGCTTGCCACCGCCTAGAAACCGAAAAGTCAGCGCGCTTCGCGGATCGTTGCGCCGGCCAGCACTTCGCCGCGCTGGTCGTATAAGGCGACGAGTTGACCCGGTGCGACCGCGCGTTCGGGCGTCCGGAACTCGAGCCTCAGTTCGCCGCTCGCGCGATCGAACTGCGCCCGCGCGCGGTTGAGCGGCGCGCGGTAGCGCGTCATCGCGAATGCCTCGAGCGGACCGTCTGCAAAGCGTTCGGGCCGCAGAACGTTCGCCTCGTCCGCAACGAGACCGCCGGCGTAGAGTTCTTCTTCACGACCGATGACGATCGTATTGGTTTCGGCGTCGAGGCGCGTGACGTAGCGCGGCCCGTCGTTGAACGTCGTCGCCGGCAGCTCGCGCCGCTGACCGACGGTGAAATGCGCGAGCCCGCGATGCGCTCCGACGCGCGCGCCCGACGAGGTGACCACGTCGCCGGGCCGGCCGGTTGCAGCTCCTTCGCGAGCGAGCACCTCGCGATAGTCGCCGCCTTCGACGAAGCAAATGTCCTGCGACTCGGCTTTTTCGGCGACCGCTAGACCCAGTCGAACGGCGTGCGCGCGCGTTTCTTCTTTGGTGAGATCGCCCAGCGGCAGCAGCAGCGCGTCGAGCTGCGCGGGCGTCGCTTGAGCGAGCGCGTAGGATTGATCTTTCAGCGGGTCCCCCGCGAACAGATGCGCGCCATCGGCTTCGTGCGAGAGGCGCGCGTAATGGCCGGTCGCCACGTAGCGAGCGCCCATGCGTTCCGCAAAACGCCGCAGCGCTCCCAGCTTGACGTCGTTGTTGCAGGTTACGCAGGGGTTGGGGGTGCGGCCGCGCCCGTAATCGCTCGCAAACCGGCGGATGACCGAGCGGCGAAAGACCTCTTCGAAGTCGAGCACGTAATGCGGGATCCCGAGAGCGTTCGCCGCGCGGCGCGCGTCGTCGAAATCTTCCGCCCCGCAGCACGACTTGGCGTGAGCGGGACGCGTCGGCGAATACATCTTCATGGTAACGCCGATCACGTCGAAACCGCGTTCGGCTAGAAGCGCGGCCGCGACGGCGGAATCGACCCCTCCGCTCATCGCGGCAACCACTCGAACTGCGGACATCGATACCAGGATAACCTACCGACGGGGCTAACTCAACCGCAATGCCGACCCTGGGCGATGAATTCCGCGCCGCACGCGAGGCGCGACATCTCTCGCTTTCGGACGTCGCCGAACAGATTCATATCCGTTCCGTCTATCTCGAAAGCATCGAACGCGGAGATTGGACCTCGATTGCCGCACCGGTCTACGTTCGCGGTTTTTTGCGCTCGTACGCCCGCTTTCTGGGCTTGGATGCGGAAGAAGCGGTTGCGGCCTACAACGTGATCCTGGGCGAGAGCGGCGTGCCGCTGGACCCCGTCTACCCGGACACCGCGAGCCGCGGCCCGTCGGTCTGGGTCTGGATCGCCGGAATCGCGGCACTCGGTTTGGTCGCTTTCGTGGCGTACAACTATTACCAATTTCAAAGCGCGCAGAACGCGGCTCCGCCCGAGCGTCACGCCGCTCTCGCGACCGCGAAACCCGTGGCCAGGGCCGCCTCGACCGCCAAACCGGCGATGCTCGCGTCCAAGCCTGCGCCGGGCACATCGGCCGCGGCGAGCGGAGCGCCCGGTTCTCCCGAGCCCATCGCATCGGGTTCGGTTGCGAATTCGGTTGCCGTGCGCGTGTCGTCCGATTCGTGGATGCGCGTCGTAGTGGACGGTAAGCAAATGCTCGAAGCGATCGTGCCGGCCGGAACCACCAAGACCTTCGTGGGCAAGTCCGTTACTATTCGCGCGGGCAATGCGGGCGGCGTGAGCGTGACGGCCGGCGGCAAAGATGTTGGAATCCTCGGTGCGCGCGGCGACGTGGTCGAGCGCACGTTTAGCCTCGCGCAGCAATAGACGGAGCGACCGTGCCGCAAGAGTATTCGTTCGACGTCGTTTCGAAAGTGGACGATCAGGAACTCGATAACGCGCTGAACCAGGCGCGTAAAGAAATCGCGGGACGTTTTGACTTCAAGAATACGAAGACGACGATCGAGCTTGCGGGCTCGACGATTACGATCGTGAGCGACGACGAGTTGAAGATGAGAAACGTACTCGACATCGTGCAAGGGAAGGCGACGAAACGCGGGATTTCACTCAAGGCGTTCGAGTACGGAAAGGTCGAGCCGGCCTCGCAAGGCTCGTTTCGGCAAACGGTCACCGTCAAGAGCGGTATTCCCAAAGACAAGTCGCGGGCGTTGATCGACGCGATCAAGGCCGCCAAGGTGAAGGCCGGCGTGCAGTACCAGGACGAGCAACTGCGCGTTTCGAGCAAAGCCAAGGACGAGCTGCAGAAGGTTCAGGAGATCCTGCGCGGGCTCGACTACGAGCTGCCCCTGCAGTTCGTGAACTACCGTTAGCGGAGTGCGGAAGGCGCCGAGCCGCGAGGTGGAGCCTTCGGCGCGCGCCGAACGGTTGAAGGCTTTGTCTACCTTGCCGTTGCGCGTCTCGTTCGTGAGCTTGGGGTGCGCCAAGAACCTCGTGGATTCCGAGGTGATGATTGCGACGCTCGCGCGTGCCGGCTGGGAACCCACCCCCGATGCCGCCGTGGCCGACGCCGTCGTGATCAACACGTGCGCCTTCATCGATCCCGCCAAGGCCGAATCCACTGAGGTCATTCTCGAGCATGCGGCGGCAAAGCGACCGGGCCAACGCTTGATCGTCGCCGGCTGCCTCTCGCAGCGCTACGGGGAGCAACTTCGCTCGCTCATCCCCGAAATCGACGGGATCGTCGGCACGGGCGCGCATTCCGAAATCGATGAAATCCTCGCGGAAGCGCGCGCGGGTTTGTCCCCGGTGCGGTTACACACGGTCGCCGAGCCCGAACACGACTTCCTGCCCCGCCTCGTCACGACGCCGCGCGCGACTGCGTATCTCAAGGTCGCCGAAGGCTGCGATCATCCGTGCACGTTTTGCATCATTCCGCAACTGCGGGGAGCGTTTCGCAGCCGCAGCCGCGAGTCGCTGACGAACGAGGCGCGCGCGCTCGCAGCCGGCGGAGCCAAAGAACTGATCTTGATCGCGCAAGATACGTCCATGTACGGCCGCGATCGGGGCGTGCGGCGCGGCGGGCTCGTACCGCTGCTCGAGGATCTGCACGAGATCGACGGCGTCGAGTGGCTTCGCCTGCTCTATCTGTATCCGGCGACGCTCGATACCGAAACGATCGACGCGATCGCGCAATTGCCCAAAGTCTGCAAGTACGTAGACATGCCGCTGCAGCACGCGCATCCCGAGGTGCTTCGCGCGATGAAACGCCCTTCCAACGGCGAGCGTTACCTCGAAATCCTCGAGGAATTCCGCCGGCGCGTACCGGGAATTACGATTCGCTCGACCTTCATCGTCGGTTTTCCGGGCGAGCGCGAAGAGCACGTCGCTTACTTAGAAGCGTGGCTCGGTCGCGCCGAACTCGACCGGGTCGGATTCTTCGGCTACAGCCGCGAGGAGGGTACGCCCTCCGCCGAACTCGGCGAACAGGTTCCCGCCCGCGAGATTCGCAAGCGTCTCGTGCGCCTGCGCGAAGCGCAGCGGGTTGCCTCGGAGCGTGCGCGCTCCCGGCGGCTCGGACGAACCGAGCGCGTGCTGGTAGAAGCGCGCCGCGCTTTGCGGCGCAGCGAGCCCGCCTACGCAGCCTTCGGCGCAGGACCCGTCTTCGTCGGACGTTCCCAGGCAGAAGCGCCGGGCGTGGACGGCAACGTGTTTTTCACCGGCGACGCGCAGGTCGGCGAATTCGCGAACGTCACGTTGCAGGGCGCCTCGGCGTTCGATTCGTGGGGAACGGCCGGGGAACGGCTCGAATTGGAAGCGGCCGGTGTCTGACGAATTCGAACCGCGCCTGCGGCGCGTGAAGAAAGAGCCCAAGCGCGGCGCGCACTACCAGCGGTCGTACGACCTTGACGACGAGGAAGAAAAGGCGCCCCGGGAACCGCACGCGTGGCGTTCCGTGGCGCGCTACGCCGGACTCGTCGCGGTGTTCTTCGTCACGGTTTTTCTTGGCGCGCTGATGATCACGTCCATCGTGCAGCGCCGTTCGCCGACCGAAATCTTCGCGCAGATGTTCATTCCGTCGCCGCAGAAAGTGTTCGGCAGCGACCGGCTGACGCTTTTGCTGCTCGGGCTCGACTACAATTACGACTCGCACGACCAGCCCTATTCGAAAGGCTCGCGCACCGACACGATCATGGCCGTCGTCCTGAACTTTCCGGTCAAGGGCAACGAACGTGGTTCCATCTCGCTCGTCTCGGTGCCCCGCGACATGGCCGCCGTCTTCCCGGACGGTCACGAAGACAAGATCAACTCGGCTTACATCAACGGCAAAACGCCGCTCGACGGTGCTCGCCGGTCCGAACGCGTCGTCGCCGATTTCTTAGGAATTCGGAAATTCGATCGGTTCATCACGTTCCGGATCAACGCGGCCAAAGAGATCGTCAATGCGATCGGCGGCGTGGACGTCGTCGCCGACAGCACGATGGATTACGAGGACCATTGGGGCCACCTGAGCATTCACTTTATCGGCGGTCGCAAGTATCACATGGACGGCGAGCAGGCCGTTTCGTACAGCCGGTTTCGGCACGACGCTTGCGGCGATCCGTGCCGCATCAAGCGGCAGCAGCAAGTGATGCGCATCGTCTTGAACAAACTCTCAAACGACAAATTGAACGACATCCTGCACATCAAGCAGCTGATCGGCGTCTTACGGCGTAACGTGGAAACCGACGTGACCGACGGCGAGGCGCTCGCGATGGCGAACGGCTTACGCAACGTAGACGTCAAAAAAGTGAAGACGCTGCAGGTGCCGTTCACCGGAGATAAGGACTTGCGCTGCTGCGGGAACGTGCTGATCGCCGACGAGCTCGGCAAAGCAGATCTGGTCCGCAAGACCTTCATCGAACCGGCGGTCCCGCCGCCGCCTCCCGATCGCGCGGTGCTGGCCGCTATCGCGCCGTCGAGCATCCATATCGACGTGCGCAACGGCAGCGGTGCGCCGGGCGTCGCGGCGAGCATGGCCGCACTCTTGCGCAGCAAGGGGTTCATCGTGGATAACGTGGGCGACGCGAGCAAACGCGGCTATGTTGCGACCGAAGTGCACGCGCATTCGACGACTGCCTATGCCGGCGATCGCGTGCGCAATGCGCTGCCGCTCAAGCGCGCGGTGCTGGTCGCCGAGCCGCCCGGAAACTCGCCGCGCACCGATACCGACGTGACGATTATCGTCGGCAGCGATTGGAGTGGTCCCGCTCGGGAAGCCTCCGCGGTCAAATGAACGGGGGCCTCAAGGGCCTGTTGACTGCCGCCGTGTTGGCGGCGGTCGGAGTCGGACTATACAAGCTCCAGGTGCACGGCCAGCCGCTTCCGGCGATCGTTCCGCGCACGGGCGATGCGCACCGTGAGGTCTCGAGTGCTCTGGACGCGCGCATCGGACGCTTTCTCGACGATCGAAGGGCCCCGGCGAACAGCGCCGTCAAACTGGTCGCACTGACGTTCGACGACGGACCCTATCCGGTCGAGACGCCGCTGCTGCTCGACGTGCTAGCGGATCTTCACGTGCGCGCCACGTTCTTTTTGGTCGGCGACAGCGCCGAACTTTTTCCGCGCCTGGCCGAGCGCATCGCGCGCGACGGCCACGAACTCGCGAACCACACGCTTACTCATCCGGCGCACTTCGAATCCCTCGACGCCGCCGGCGTGGCGGCGGAGCTCGACGGGGCCGCGCGGGTTCTCGAACGCTTTTCCGACGACCCGGGCATTCGCACGCTGATGCGGCCGCCGCACGGCCGTTACACCGAATATACCGTTCGGGCCGCCCAGCGCGCCGGCTATCATTTCATCCTTTGGAACGACGATCCGGGGGACTGGCGGGCGACGACGGGTAGCCGATTAGCTCGCCACGTCGAGACCTATGCGAGTGCCCCGGACATCATTCTATTGCATAGCGGTAAAATCGCGACGATCGACATGCTGCCCGAAGTCGTGGGCCGTTTCCGGAAGGCCGGGTTTCAGTTCGTGACCGTGAGCGACCTGATGGCGCGCGTCTCACTCGGGGTCATCGAGCATCCGGCGAAGACGCCATTATGAGCCGGCGGTCGGACTTTCTCGAACGGATGGTGCTCACGTTGCGCGACGCGCGCGAATCGCACGACGTGCTCGCCATCGTCGCTCGCGGGCTCGGCTTCGAATTTTCGCGCCCGTGCGCGGCCTACGAATTGCGCGACGGCACGTTCCGTCCGGTGGTCGCAAGCGAGGTCGTGGCCGAGCGCGAGCCGATCGCGGCATCCGCGCTCGACGTGGAGGCGTTGCGGATGCGCGGGGTCCTGCGCTGGGAGGGCCAAGACCTCGTCGCCGTCGGCGCCGAAGGGGGATTGCCGGCCATCTTCGCGCTCGAGGGTGCGCGCGAAGCGCTGTCGGACGACGACCTCAAATTTCTGCGTGCCGTCGGCGCGCACGCGGCGCTCGCGCTGACGACGGCCTTGTCGTTCGAGCAACTCCGCCGGTATGCGGCGGAAGGCGCGGCGCTCACCGAGGCCGCGCGCACGATTCTCGGCTTCACCGAACTCGCGCCGCTTGCCGACGCGTTGTGTAAACTCGCGTTGCGCCTCGTTCACGCCGAGCGCGCATACGTCTACGGCCGCGACGCAAACGATCTCAAACGGATCGGCGGCGCGACGACGCCGGCGCGGCGCCCCACGTTGCCGGCGACATTGCCGTCGGACTTGGCCGAAGCGGCGGCCGCGCTGCGGACGGCTGCCGGGAACTCGCACGTCCACGCCACGCCGATGCTCTTGCCCGGGGCGGACGACGTCGAGCACGGGGGGCTGCTCGTCACGCAGCGCCGGCGGCCATTCGAAAAAGCGGAACTCAAATTGCTGGAGTCGCTGGTCGCGCTCGCGGCGCTCGCGATCCGGAACATCGAACTGTACGCGCAGACCGTTCGCGCAAATCGCGCGCTTGGCGAAAGCAACGCGTTCAAAGACGATTTAATGGCGATGTTCGCGCACGATTTCAAAGGCCCGCTGACCGTCATCTCGGGCTTTTGCGAGTTGCTGCTCGAACCGGGCGACGCGACCCCCGAGGAAGTGCGCCGCAACCTGCTCACGATCATGGAACAGAGCCGGCGGCTCGCAAAGTTGTCCGAGGATGCGCTCGCTCTGGCGGCAACGCAGAGCGCCGGGTTTTCGCTGCAGCGGCGCCGCCAAGATCTCGTCGCCTTCGTTGAAGATGCGATCCGTCTGATCGACGGCGGCAATCGCATTTCGCTCGAGGCCGAGACGCGGCCGCTCAACGTGCCGTTCGATCGCGCCCGCCTGCGCCATGCAGTGGACAACGTGCTGGCCAACGCGCTCAAGTATTCGCAAGAGCGCGTCGAGGTGCGCGTGCGGCGCGAAGCCGATGCGGCGACGATCGCGGTCGCGGATCGCGGCATCGGCGTGCCGAAGGCCGACCTGACCAAGATTTTCGAGCGCTTCGGACGCGCGTCCAATGCGCGGTCGCGCGCATTTAGCGGCAGCGGCGTAGGGCTGTATATCGCGAAGAAGATCGTCGAGGTGCACGGCGGTTCCCTGACCGTCGCCTCGCGCGAGGGTGACGGCAGTACGTTCACGACCGCCTTGCCGTTAAAGTGAGGGAGCAGAAACTTCAGCCCGGGAAGAACGGTTAAACTCTGGTATGGCCTTTCTCAAAGCGATTTTTGACGGAAACGAGCGCGAGCTAGCGCGCCTGAGGCGGACCGTCGAGGCGACCAACGCCTTCGAGCCGGCCATCGCCGCCCTTTCCGACGAGGAACTGCAGGCCAAGACCCCCGAGTTCAGGGGCCGCCTCGAGGCGGGCGAGTCGCTCGAGGCATTGCTGCCCGAGGTCTTTGCGGTCTGCCGTGAGGCGGGCAAGCGGGTGCTCGGGATGCGGCACTTCGACGTCCAGATCATGGGCGGACACGTGCTCCACGAGGGCAAGGTCGCCGAGATGAAGACGGGCGAGGGCAAAACGCTCGTCGCGACCTTGGCCGCCTACGCGAACGCGCTGCTGCGACGCGGCGTGCACGTCGTCACCGTTAACGATTACCTCGCCCGTCGCGACGCGGAATGGATGGGGCCGCTGTACGCCTTCCTCGGCGTGTCGGTCGGCATCATTCAGCACGATCTCGACTCGGTCGCTCGTCGCGCGGCCTACGAATCCGACATCACCTACGTCACGAATAACGAAGTCGGGTTCGACTACCTGCGCGACAACATGGCCTGGCAACTCGAAGACATGGTGCAGCGCGCGCTGCATTTCGCGATCGTCGACGAGGTGGATTCGATCCTCATCGACGAGGCGCGGACGCCGCTCATTATCAGCGGTCAAGGTCAAGAAGCGACCGAACTGTACGGCAAGTTTGCGAAGATCGTGCCGCGTCTGCAAAAGGGCGTAGATTTTACGGTCGACGAGAAAGCCCACGCCGTTCCGATTACGGAAAAGGGCGTCGCGAAGGTCGAGAAGATGCTCGGCGTCGGCAACTTGTACGACCAGCGTAACCTCGAACTCACCCACCAGCTCAACGCCGCGCTCAAGGCCTGGAACCTCTTCCATAACGATCAGCAATACATCGTCAAGGAGGGCGAGGTCGTCATCGTTGACGAGTTCACCGGCCGGCTGATGTACGGGCGCCGATATTCGGACGGCATCCATCAAGCGATCGAAGCGAAAGAAGGCCTCAACGTCCGAAGCGAGGACCAGACGCTCGCGACGATCACGTTTCAGAACTATTTTCGCCTGTACGGCAAACTCGCCGGGATGACCGGCACAGCGAAGACCGAGGAGCGCGAGTTTCGCGACATTTACGGTCTCGACGTCGTCGTGCTGCCGACGAACCAGGCGGTCGCGCGCGCCGATCAAGCCGATATCATCTACAAGAGCGAGGACGCTAAATTCGAGGCCGTCGTGGACGAGATCGTCCGCGAGCACGAACGGGGCCGCCCCGTCCTCGTCGGCACCCGCTCGATCGACAAGAGCGAAAATCTCGCGATGCGCTTGCGCCGGCGCGGCGTCGAGTGCAACGTGCTCAACGCGAAATATCACGAACAGGAAGCGCAGATCATCAAGGATGCCGGATTGCGCGCTCAGGTGACGATCGCGACCAACATGGCGGGCCGCGGCGTGGACATCAAACTCGGTGAGG
>JACRTZ010000056.1 GCA_014304965.1 Vulcanimicrobiota bacterium
GCGTTCGGACGAGCCGGAAGTCGCTCGCGCGGCGACCCGCGCCCTCGCGCTTCTCAAGTCGGTGAGTTACGAAGAGCGGGTCTTCACCTACGCTAGGTAGGCGATAAGCTCGATTTCGACCCGCGCCCCGCGGGGTAACCCCGCCACCGCAAACGTGGATCGTGCGGGCGCGGGTTCGCCTACCACCTGACCGTAGACGTTGTTGACGGCGGCAAAGTCGCCCATGTCGGCGAGGAAGATCGTCGTTTTCACCACCTGCGCAAATGAGGCGCCGGCGGCGCTGAGCACCGCCTGAAGGTTCGCAAGACATTGACGGGCTTGCGACGTGGCGTCGTCACCGACGAGATTGCCGCTGACAGGATCGAGGGCGACCTGGCCGCTGCAAAAGAGAAAATCGCCGGCGCGAATTGCCTGGCTGTAGGGCCCGATCGGAGCCGGGGCCTTGTCCGTGAGGATCATTTTGGAAATGCTCATGCGTTCACCGGAGCTTTTACGTCTCCGTACGACATCGTTCCCTTGTAGCGCATCGGCGCTTCTTCGACGCCGAAATTGTCCGCCGCCAATTCCGCAACGCGACGCATTTCTTCGCCGGTCAGGCGCGGCGTCTCCGGCGCTTTCGCAAACTCGGCGAGCTGGTCCCGATCGTAGATGTTCGGCAGCACGGTCATGACGCGAGGCTCGGCTAAGAGCCACTGCAGCGCCGCCTGGCCCAGCGTCCGGTCTTCGCGCTCGAGGAAGCGCAGCGTCTCGATCTTCTTGATGCCGTTGACGAGCCACGAGCGCGGCCGGTGCGAACGGTGATCGCTCGGCGCGAACGTCGTTTCGAGCGTGTATCTACCCTCGAGCATGCCGCTCGAGTGCGGCACGCGCACTTGATAGCCGGTGTCGGCGCCGGACTCGTTCGCAGCGCGGATCATTTCGCTGCCGGGATGCTGCTCGAGCATGTTCCAGATCATCTGAACGTTGGTGACGTTCCGGCGCTTCGCGGCCTCGCACCCTTCGACGAGCCACCCGATCGCGGGACCGAGCGCGACGCCGTACGAGCGAAGCTTCCCCTCGGCGATCAGATCTTCGAGGAGTGCGAAGAGTTCGTCGCTTTCGACCTGCTCCAGCCGAGCGTTGTGAATGGAATAAATGTCGATCGTGTCGGTTCCGAGACGGCGCAGCGACCCTTCCAAGGCAAACCGGACGAATTCGGGCGAGAAATTTTGCGGGATCTCCTGCTGTCCGCGCCGCTCGCCTGCGTGCGCATACCAATCGTATCCGAACTTCGTCGAATAGACGACGCTCCCGCGCCGGTCGCCGACGGCGCGCGCGAGTTGCTCTTCGCTGCGGCCGTTTCCGTACGTGTCGGCAGCGTCGAACAGCGTGATGCCGAGATCATACGCTTGGTGCAAGAGTGCGACCGCTTCGTCGTCGCTCATCTCGCCCCACCAACCCGTCGCGGTGGTCCACAAACCGAATCCGACCTCGCTCACCGCGATGTCGGTCTTGGGATAGGTCCGGTATTTCATCGTTGTGCGTGCCGCCTCCATCGCGACCTTTCGACGGACGGCGGAAAACGACTTCTGCGCGCGTTGACAAGCGACGGTTCGCATGCTACAAGCATCGCAATGATCACGTACCGCTATCGGAACCGTCGAACCGCGGCTCGGCCCATGCGCTCGAGACCCGTGGTATTTGCTTTCGGCTAAAGGCCGCGGGTACGAAAGTCGCATGGGCGTGCCGGAACGGCGCGCTTTTTCTTTTTGCCGATACGAGGGACGGATGGTGCAGGGCAGGCCCGAGGTTTTTTTACGACAGGTTGACCTCGAAGAAACGAATATTCTCGCCGAATTGCGAGCGGCAAGTTTGCTCGAGATGGGCCTGTTGCGCCCAGCCGCGGCGGCCGAGTTTCGGCTGCGGGGCCGCAGGCAGTTCGCGCGCATGCTGCGAGAAGGCCGGCTGGCCGCGTGGCTGCTCTTCGTCGACGGCGAGCCGGTCGGTTCGGCGTACGCAGTATTCTTCGAGCGCATGCCGTATCCCGAGACATCGCTCCATGCAGAGATCGCCGGGGTGTACGTCGCGCCGGAATTTCGCCGCCGCGGGTACGCGTCGCTGTTGGTGACCGAAGCGCTGGCGGCGGCTCGCGCACGGGGCGTACGGCGGATCGTCTTGCAGCCCGGGCACGGGGCGCGCGGATTGTACGAGCGGCTGGGGTTTGCCGATTCAGGACAGATGCGATTGCCGGTCGAAGCGCCTGCGAGTTGATGGAGTTTCGCGAAGCATTCGACCGGGCGGCACGGTGGATCGACGACTATTACCGCGACCCGTACCGCTTCCCGGTGCTCTCGAAAGCGCAGCCCGGCGACTTGATCGCGGCCTTGCCGAAGGAAGCGCCGGAGTTACCCGAGCCCTTCGACGCGATCTTCGCAGACTTCGAACGGCTAATCGTTCCGGGAATCACGCACTGGAACCACCCGCGCTTCTTCGCGTACTTCGCGATCAGCGCCGCGCCGATCGCGGTCGTCGCCGAAGCGCTCGCGGCGGCGCTCGATGTCAACGCGATGCTCTGGCGCACGTCGCCCGCCGCAACCGAGTTGGAAGACGTGGTCACGAGCTGGCTGCGCAAGTTGCTCGGTCTCGACGAGGGTCTGCACGGCATCATCTACGAC
>JACRTZ010000189.1 GCA_014304965.1 Vulcanimicrobiota bacterium
GGCTCGGTGACGATCGGGACATAGAGCGAACGTATAGGTGAGGTGCGCGCTGAAGATCTCGTGGAGATCGTCGAAAATTCGATGTCGAGCGAAACGTACGACTTGCTCAAACGCCCCGACGAATTCTTCGTCGTCAACAAAGCCCATCACAACCCGCGTTTCGTCGAAGACGTGGTCCGCGGGATATTGGCGGGTGCGCTCGAGATGTATGCCGATTTCCCGGACGATACGTTCGTGCTCGCGTCGCAAGTCAATTACGAGTCCATTCACAAGCACGATGCGATCGCCGAATCGTTCGGTACCTTCGGCGAGCTGCGCGCCGAGCTGCGCGGCGAACCTCGGCCGGAACCGAAAACGGATCGCGCCGCGTGGCTCGGAACCCGCGCCTCCTCGCTCGTCGTCTGACGCCGCGCGCGAGAGTTAGCTGCGGGCCGCGCGCTCTTCGAGCGACCGGATGCGGCTGCCGAGCGACGGATGGGTCGCGAACAGCACCTCTGCCCATTTCGGCTGTTCGTCTTCGGCAAGATTGCGGTCCCGCAAACGGCGAAAGGCGTCCGCACCCGCTTGCGGGTCGCGCGTGGCTTCGATAGCAAAGGCGTCGGCGGCGCGCTCGCGCGTGCGAGAGTACGCCGCCAGGAGCGGACCGAGCGCGATGCCGAGCGCCGTCGCCGCAAATGCGAGGCGGGCAAGGCCGTTCGTGGATGCGAGTGAACCCGGAGTGCGACCGGCGAGCCCGCGCGCACCGAAAAAGAGCGCGCCCGCAGCTGCGGTTCCCACGCCGACGGCGCGCCAGGCATCGCGATGGAGATAGTGGCCCAATTCGTGCGCGACGACGAACTCGACCTCGCGCTCTTCGAACGGCCCGAGCAGGGTGTCGCCGATGACGATGCGTTTCGAGCCGAAGACGCCGGTCACGTACGCGTTCGCCTTTTCGGTTTGCCGGCTCATGTCCACGCGCAGGATGTGTGCGTCGCCGGCGCCGTAGCGCGCCGCAAGCGCGCGTAGCCGTTCCGCAAGCGGCCCCTCGAGCGGTTCGAACCGGTTGAACAGCGGCGCGATGACGCTCGGAACGAGCACGTTCGCGAGCACGAGCAGCGGAAAGCTCGCGACCGTTGCCAGCGCCGGCCACCACTTCGGGTAGCGCTCGATCGCCGACGCCAGCAGTTCGATCAACGGAACGCCGAGTGCGAGCGAAACGGCGACGCCCTTGCCCTGGTCGGAAAGCCACGCGCGCGCGTCCTGTTTGGTGAGCGCATAGCGGCGTTCGAAGACGTGGCCCTCGACGTAGGCAATCGGCGTGTCGGCGAGCGCCGATGCGAGCAGTCCGGTGACCGACCAGGCGACCCGGCGCCGCCGCGATTCGGGAAGCGCACCTTTCGAAACGACCGGCGCAATGCCGTAGGCGATAAAACCCAATTCGGCGATCGAACGCGCCAGCCCGGTCAGCGCTAGCGCGCGGCGCAAGCGCCCGTAGCGCTGCGGGTCTTGCGCCAGCGGTGCGTACGGCTCGCGTGCGTCGCCCACCATTTGCGCCGCGCGAACGCCGAGGTATCCGGATGCGAACCCGCCGGCGAGACCGATGAGAAAGCGGCGCATGTGCGAACTCTTACGCCGTGCAACGCTTCGTCAACTGCCGCGCGTACGCGTTCGATCCCGCCAGCCGCTCGTACGTCCGGCGCGATGGTTTCGTTCTGGACGGCTCTCGCTTCGCGTCGTTCGACGTCCGCGAAGCCGGGAACGACGTTGCGACCGTCGATTTGGGCGGCGCGACCGTGGTGCCGGCATTCGCCGATTGTCACGTGCACCTGACCGATACGGGCCTGAAAAGCGGTTCGCGCGACCTCGGCGAGGTGCGCGACGCGAACGGATTCGCCGCGCGAGTCCGGGAGCTGCCGGCGGGCGAAGGGTTTGTCTACGCGGCGAATTACGACGAGTCGTTGTGGCGCGACGGCGCGGTTGCCGGCGCCGAAGTGCTCGATCGGTTCTTCGCCGATCGGCCGGCGATGCTCGTGCGTGTGGACGGACACTCGTGCCTCGTCAACCGCAAGACGTTCGGCGAGCTTGGGCTCGACGCAGCGCTGAGCGGCATCGAACGCGATCCGAACGGCGCGCCGACCGGCAGACTCTTCGCCCAGGCCAACTTTCGCGCCCAGGCGCTCTTTCTCGAGCGCATCCCCGAAGCTCTGCGGCGCGCGGCCGAACGGGAAGCGCTCGCCCTGGCGCTCGCGGCGGGCGCCGTGCACCTGCACGCGCAGCTGATCGGATTCGCATCGCGCGAGGCGTATGCCGAGGAGATTCGCGCATTGCGCGCGATGTCGCCCGCGAAGATTTCTCCAAAGATCTGCGAGCGCGATCCCGCGCTCGCGAAGTCGCTCGGCCTGCCGTTCGTCGGTGGCGACGTCTTCTTAGACGGTTCGATCGGCAGCGGAACCGCCGCGCTACGGACGCCCTATTGCGACCGGCCCGGCTCGGGCGCGCTCGCGCTTTCCGACGAAGAGGTGCGGACCTATTTCGGTCAGGCCGAGGCGCTGGGCATCTCTGCGGGTGTGCACGCGATCGGAGACCGAGCGATCGAACAGTGTCTGGCGGCGTGGGAAGAGGTGCTCGGGGGAGTTCCGAGCGCGCGCAACCGGCATTTCATCGAGCACTTCGAGATTGCGGATGCCGCGCAGATCGCGCGTGCCTCCAAACTGGGCATCTATCTTTCGATGCAGCCGCAGTTCGACGCAATTTGGGGCGGCGCCGGCAACATGTATGCGACGCGCCTGGGCGGCGAGCGCGCGCGGAGCATGAATGCGTTGCGCTCGGCGCTCGACGCCGGCGCCGTGCTGTGCGGCGGTGACGACAGTCCCGTCTGCCCGCTGTCGCCGCTCGCCGGCATGGCGGCGGCTTGCGAGCATCACGAAACGTCTCAGCGCTTGACGCCGCTCGAAGCGTTGACGATGTATACGTATGATGCGGCGCGCCTGGTCTTTGCGGAGACGAAGACGGGTGCGCTCGCGGCGGGATTCGATGCCGACTTCGTTGTGCTCGATCGCGACCCGTTCGACGGCGCGCCGTTCGCCCAGACGCGCGTGCTCGAAACGTGGGTGAATGGCACTCGCGCGTAGACGAATGGCTACATCGCTGAAATCGAACGGCAACATCATGATGCTTCGATATGGGCAGCGCCCGTAGCTTAACTGGATAAAGCGCGATCCTGACGAAATCGACGATGTCAGTTCGAATCTGACCGGGCGCAGCCCAGAAACCGTTTCGGCCTTGCTGAGCGTTCGTCACGCTATCGTCATGACGGCGGGCCGAAACGGCGGGAGATTTGACTCTTTTTAATTCCGAGGTTATACTTACTTCGGCATCTCGATTTCGTCAGCGAACCGGCGAGCACTTAAATGGGCTCGCCGTTTCGTTATACGTCATTTCTGAGCCTGACGGCTACTTTCGCGTGTTGCCGGTCACGAATTGGGCGGCGGTCTTAGAGCCGCGCAGCAAACGGGGACGATATACTAAGTGATGAGAAAAATCACGGCCGCCGCCGTCGCCGTTTTAGCATGTGCGACCGGATCGTATGCGCCGGTGCTCGCCGGCTCGACGGCGCTGAAGCCGGCCGCTGTAAGCGCGGGCGCGCCGGAATCGGCCTACGAGCCGGCCGCGGTCTTTCTGCGTCGCAGTACGCTCGAGGCCGACGGGCCGCGGAAAGGCACGACGCACCTGGCATTGTTCGTGCGCTACCCGGACGGCCGCAGCTGGATGCTCGGGGCATATCCGGACGGCAAATACGAAGAGCTCGCCCAGGCGGCGCCCGCGATCATGCGCTGCTCTGCCGGGAAAGAGCCGCCGTTGCCGCGCGCGCACTACGTCGCGGTCGCGACCGGCGCCCAGGGGGGCGAACTCGCGGCGTACATCGTTCGCTATTGTTCGAGCTATAACACCGCGGCGATTCCCTACGATACGTCGGTTCCCGCAAGCGGCGCCGCCGACAATGCGTTCGTGCTCGACCTGCTGCGCCGCGGCGGCGTAACCGTCAAACGCTAGCGCGCGCCTAAATCAGCGAAATCGTCTCTTTCGCTTTGGGGAGCGCCGCGAGCGCGCCCATGAGCGAAGCGGCCAATTCGTCGCAGATGGGATCGTCGAACTCGTCGAGCCGTCCGGCGTCGGCGACCGCCATCATCTGCGGCATGAGCGGGATGCGCGCGAAGAGCGGAGCGCGCGCCAACTCGGCGACTTGATCGGCGTACGACGGCCCGAATACGTCGTAACGTTTGCCCGTATCGGGCGCTTCGAAGTACGACATGTTTTCGACCACGCCGAGGATCTGCCGTTTGAGCTGGTGGACCAAATTTGCGGCCTTACGAACGATCATCGTTGCGAGCGCTTGCGGCATCGTCACCAGCACGACGCCGTCGATGGAGAGCGATTGCAGGACGGTCAACGGCGCATCGGACGTGCCCGGCGGTAAGTCCACGAGCAGCACATCGAGGTCGCCCCACAGCGTTTGTTCAAAAAATTGCCGGATTACGCCCGAGAGGATCGGACCGCGCCAGATCATCGCCGTGTCTTCCTCGGGCGTCAGCAGATTCGAACTGACGACCTGGATCGCCGAACGCGTGAGGGCGGGAACGAAGAGCGGTTTCGGCGGCGCTCCGGCCGTCGCCGGCGCGTCCGGATCGCTTTCGACCGCGAGCGGCTGGCGCAAGCCGAACAGCCGCGGGACGGAAGGGCCGGTGATGTCCGCATCGAGGATGCCGACCCGCTTGCCGGCGCGACGCAAGCCCACCGCGAGCAGACCCGTGACGAGCGATTTGCCCACGCCGCCTTTGCCCGACATCACCGGAACGACGCTTGCAATCGAACTTTTCTTGGCGAATGCGCCGGGCGCGTTCCGAGCGGGCCGGCGATCCTCGTTCATGATCGTCGGCACGCGGCCGGAAAGGCGCGCTTGGGTGAGCGCGGCGATAATCGGCTCTGCGCGCAGGCCGTGCGCCTTGGCGCCCTGCTCGATCGTCTCGTATTTGTTGACCGAACAGCCGGAGCAGCTGAGGCCGAACCCCGAGAGGACCTCCTGGGCGATCGGCAGGTCGGCGACCAGTTGAGAGATATTGGTGCTGGACGTGATTTCGAGCGTGGGCATTCTCCAGAGCTTCGACGGGCGCGCCCGGTAATCCGATGAAGGGCGGCGACTTCGATTTCAATCGCACGATTGCGGCCTCGATCGTGGCCGCCGCGATTGCAACGGTCATCGTTCACTTTTGGCTGTATCGCTGAATCCGCTCGTCTTGCTCGCGGCCGCAATCCTGCGCATCCCGGCGCGGCGCATCCGCGCGCTCGCCTGCGGCGATGAAGGCGCGTTGCGCGATTGGCTGGCGAACGAGTCGGCCACCCGCCTTGCCGAAGCGCGGCGTGACGCGCGCGTGGCGGCTCGCCGGCTGGAGCGTTTGGGCGCGCGCGTCGTCGCGCTCCGCGACGAAGATTACCCCGAAGGACTGCGCGATCTCAAGGACCCGCCGCCGTTTTTGACCGTGCGGGGTTCGCTCGCTCCAAGCGTGCGCCGGCGCGCGGGCGTCGCGATCGTCGGAACGCGAACGCCGGCCGAGCCCTCCGCGCAGTTCGCGTACGAACTCGCACGCCGCATCTCGGGACCCGTGGTGAGCGGGCTCGCGCTCGGCATCGACGCGGCCGCGCACCGCGGCGCGCTCGACACGAACGCGACCACGATTGCCTACGTCGGAAATGGGCTCGGCGCTACGTATCCGCCCGAACACGTCGAACTCGAAGAGCGCATCGTGGCGAACGGCGGCGCGATTCTTTCGGAACAATTGCCGGGCGAAACCGTAACGCGTTGGGCGCTGACGCGCCGCGACCGTTTACAGGCCGCGCACGCGGGCTGCGTCGTGCTGGTGGAAAGCGATGCCGGCGGCGGCGCGATGTACGCGATGCGCGCGGCCCGCGCCGTCGCTCGCCCGTGGTACGCGCTCGCACCGCGCGAGGGCGCCGATTTCGCCGGCAACGAGCGTGCCATCGCAGACGGCGCCGTCGTCCTTCCATGGGATGCAGCCGCCGCAGCGCGAATCATCGAAGGATGACCATCGTGACGCCGCGGTTCGGTGCGCTCGCCGGCGGGGCGAGTTCGCCCGTGCGCGCGGGTGCTGCGGTGGGCGGGGATCCGTTCGTGCAAACCTATGGGCGCGGCGCGTATGCGTACGACGACGACGGACGGGCGCACGTGGATTACGTGATGGCGTACGGTCCGCTGCTGTTCGGCCACGCGCATCCTTCGCAGGTTGCGGGCCTGGATTCGCTCGCCGCCCGCGGTTCGGTGTTTGGAGCGACGCACGCAGAAGAAGTCCGGCTCGCCGATCGCATGGCGCAGCACCTGCCGGCGATGGAGCTTTTGCGATTTACGAGCACGGGCACCGAAGCGATGATGAGCGCGTTGCGCGTCGCGCGCGCGTACACCGGCAGACCGCGGATCGTGCGCTTTGCGGGCAATTATCACGGCCACTTCGACGCCGCGCTCGCGAGCGCCGGCGCATCGGCAGCCGCGAGCGGCGCGGTCGCGGGCGGCATTTCACCGGGAGCGCGTGGCGACGCACTCGTCGCTCGCTACAACGATTTGCACGACCTCGATGCAATCCTCGACGACCGGGAAGACGAGATCGCGGCGATCGCCGTCGAGCCGGTTGCAGCAAATATGGGTCTCGTGCTTCCCGATTCGGGGTTTCTCGACGGATTGTTCGCACGCGCCCGTCGCATCGGCGCGCTCGTCGTGTTCGATGAAGTCATTACGTGGCTTCGGCTCGGGCTTGGCGGCGCGCAAGGTGCGCTTGGCTACGTGCCCGATCTCACCGCGCTCGGTAAGATTATGGGCGGCGGCTTTCCGCTCGCAGCGTTCGGCGGACGCGCGGACGTCATGGCGGCGCTCGCGCCCGAAGGATCGGCATTCGCGGGCGGAACGTTCTCCGGGAATCCCTTTTGCATCGCGCTCGGTCATCGAACGCTCGACGCGATCGAAAGCGATCCTCACGTGTACGCGCGGCTCGATCGAAACGCGCGGCTCCTTGCCGGGGGGCTCAGGGAGATCTTCGCAGCGCTGGCACTCGATATTTCGGTCGTGCAGTGCGCGAGCATGGTGGATTTCAAGTTTCGGCTCGGGCCGCCGGTGCGCAACTTCGACGAAGCCGCGCAGGCCGACCGCCTAGCGTTCGCGTCCTACTATCACGCCATGCGCGAGCGCGGCGTTCTGCTCGCGCCGTCGCCGAACGAACTCATGTTTCTCTCGACCGAACACGGGGAGCGTGAGATCGCGCTCACTCTCGAGGCGGCCGGCGCGTCCTTCCGCATGCTGCGGGACGACGGCCTCATCTAGGGAGGCTCTGAAGAAGTCCTCGCATCGGTCCAAACCCTTTGGGCACGGTATTTGCACCGCATCTCATCGTCACTGCGTCGGTTACAATGCGCCTCGGCATTGCGCCCTCCTCGTTTCTCGATCTGCGGCGCAAATGCTCGTGCGACCGGCGCGACGACTTCTTCAGAGCCTCCCTAGCCCCCGACGAGCGTTCCGGCGGGCGCGTTGCCGTTACCGTTTCCGTTCGGCTGGCCGCCGTCAAAGCCGGCGGGATGGAACGTGCGCGGCCGGCGCGGCTCCTGCAGCTCGATCGCAGGGACTAAGTCTTTCAACTCGGTAAATTCGTCCGCGGCGTCGATGAGTTCGTCCGACGCGCGAGCCGGAAACGGCCGTGGATGGTCGGCGCTGGACAAGTACGAGTACGGCTGTTGCGAACCGACGACTTCGACCCGAACGCCGCGCATGCCGACCGCCTTGATGACCGGAACGAAGTCGGAATCGCCCGAGACGAGCACCATCCGCTCGCAGCGTTCGGCGAGGGTCAGCATGTCGATCGCAAGTTCGATGTCGAGATCGGCTTTGGTATTGCCGTCGGCGAACACGCGTACCGGCTTCTTGACGACCTGGTAGCCGTTGCGGTTGAGCATGCGGATGAAGCCTTGCTGCTGCGCACGCTTGCGCTCGCTTTCGGTCGGGTCGTACGAGACCGCGTTTTCGAAACCGCGTGCGCGCCGCAATTCTTGCAGCAGATTGTAGCTTTCTTCCGTCCACTCGCCGATATAATACAGCGATCGCAACAAGGTTCGGCCGCCGGTGAGCGCCGTCAGCAATCGTTTGAAATCAACGCGAATGCCCAAGCCCTCATACGTGGCTTTTGCGAAATTCCAGCCGTCGATAAAAATCGCGACGCGTTCCATGCTCGAGTAGTTCATCAGCGCAGGGGCTGGGGATACGCTGCTACGCTCTTATGACCTGCTGCGTCGACCGCGCGGACCCCGAAGATCCAATCGTCTTTCGAAAGGCCTTTCACGACGTACGACGTGACGGCGCCGACGTCGCGCGCGTGGGTCCAGTACGGTTCCACCGTATCGCGCCACACGACTTCATAATGGCTAGCATCAGCGACGGGATGCCAGCTCAGCGTCGTGTCGTAGCTCAACTGCTTGTTGGATACGTCGGCTTGCGGTACCGCCGGAGCGAGCGCGAGCGTTGCGAGGGCGGCGACGTTGAGCCGCGTGACGCGCGCCACATATTCGAAGTCTACGTATTTCAAGAGATCGCCGTATTGGACGCCGTTTTCGACGCGTATGTCTTGATGCTGATGATCGTAGTTCTCGAAGCGCTCGACGTAGCGGATGGCCGGGAAGCCCTGGGCTGCAAACGACTGCTGGTCGCCGCCGCGTTGAAAGCGGTCGGAGCGATTGGTCATGCGAACGGTCATGGTCGGAAGATACGCGCCGTCGATTTCGCGGACGGCTCGCGCCAGTTCGCGCGAAGGCGAGTCGTTTTCGCTGCCCGTCAAGTTGACCGTGCGCAGCACGGCGTCGGGGGGCAGCGCTTCGCTGAACAATCGCACTTCGTTCGGGGCCTGTTCGCCGTTGGGGCCGAGCGAGGCGCCGATGATGTCGTTATTCAGGTTCGCTTCGACGCGCACGCCTTTCGTTTTGAGCAGTTTCGCATAATGCGCGGAACCGAACAGGCCTTGTTCCTCGCCGTCGAACGTTGCAAAGATCAGCGTCGCACGAAAATGCATCGGCGCAAGCGCGCGCGCCGCCTCGAGGACCGCGATCGTTCCCGACCCGTTGTCGTCGGCGCCGGGCGCGTCGCGCGTCGCGTCGCTGCCGTCGGAGTTGCGCGAATCGTAATGGCTCGACATGACGATGACCCCGCGCTGGGGATCGTCGCCCGGCAGCGTTGCAATCACGCTCGAGGTTTCGACCTCCCGCGGGATTCGATCGGTTTTCGGCTGCACGAACGTGTCGAAGTCCACCGCTAGGCGGCCGCCGCTCGATCGGCCGATCTCGCGAAACTGTTCGGCGACCCAATCGCGTGCGGCGTACACGCCGCGGGTACGGCTGTTCAATTTCTCTGAAAGGAGGTTGCGGGTGCCGAAACCGACGAGGCGCGTGTCGAGGGCCTCGAGGCGCTTTGCCGAGACGCTGCCGAGGACGGCGGCGATCTTCGGATCGACGGAAAGCGGCGCGATCCCGTCGGCCTGCGCACTGCCGGCGAGTTGGAAGGTTGCGACTGCCAGCAGCGAGGCGACCGCGGTGGCGAACGAGCGGCGAATCATGTCGCCGCGCTTAGACGATAGGAAGGGCAAACCCGCTCGCCTCGCCGATGCTCCTGCATGGAACGGCTCGACCTCGACCTGATCGACGGCCTCTTCGATTACGATACCGACCCGGCGAACGTCATGGACGAATTCCGGCGCATCAAAGGCTTGCGTTTCGATGGCAGCGCCTGCGCGACGTGTTCCAATAATTGCTGTATCGTCAACGAAGGTGAGATTCCGCGCGGGTTTCCCCAGCCCGAAATCGACACAATCGTGGCCGTTCATCCCGAGTTCGCGGATGTCTATGCGAGCAAACGCTGGCGCATCGGCAAGAACGGCCGCCGCTACTACGTCGCCGCGAAGCGCGGCCCGTGCGTTTTCCTCGGCGAAGATCGGCGCTGCCGGGTCTACGACGTACGGCCGCTCTCGTGTCGCGTGGTTCCGGCGACCGAGTATTGGATGCGCGGACACGATGAGATGGATGGATGGCTCGACGACTGTCCCGGATCGTCGTACACCCATCCGATCGTCGCCCTCAACGACGGCGACGCCGCATCCGCCGCGCTGCTCGCATTCTTACACAACAAGAAACGTGCGATCGTCTCGCTATTCGTGGACCGCGGTCTGCCGGACGCCGCCGCCAAACGGGCCGCCGCACTCGCGCTCACGCGGCATTACGGCGGCGAGTTCTACGAAGAACGCCTGCCCTTTGCGGCGGGAGGGCCGGTGCTCGCCGCTCTTGCGGTGGCGTACTGCGATGCGTACGGCGTTCCGGCGCTGGGACTGCCCTGGCGCAGCGAGCGCAAGGCCATTCGCGCCCTGACAAAAGGACTGCGCTTGTCGTCGCGACTGTGGCTTGACGACGGCCTCGCACTCGACGTGCTGGCGCCGTTTGCCGGCAAAGGCGAGCGCGCGATGCTCAAGCTCGGACGAAAGCTCGGCGCACCCTACGACCTCGTTGCTTAGGCTGCCGCGTGACCGTGCAGGTAACGTCCGATGATCACCTCGGTGCCCCGCCCCGGTTCGCTCGTCACCGAAAAGATGTCGCTGCAGCGGCGCATGATCGGCAACCCGCGTCCGCGTTCGGAAAAGACGCTGGGAAGCTGCGGAGCGGCAGCTGCGCTCTGGAAGCCGACGCCGTCGTCCTGGACCGTTGCAACGATGCGATCGCCCGGGGCGCGGCACTCCACGTGTATCGTGCCGTCGCAGCGAGCATGCTCGATGGCGTTCGCGAGCGCCTCGCCGAGCGCCGTCAAGAACTGATCGAGATCCACATCGTCGACGCCGTGAGCCCGCGCAAATTCCGTGACTCGTTCCCGGACGACCCGTCCGAGCCGTGGTTTCGCTTGTATTTCCAGTTTAAGGACCGCGTCGGATACTAACATGGCTTCCCAATACTTCATGCCCGGCGACGGCCCGGCCAAATCGCAAGCGAGCGCCGTTTCGAGCGCTTCCGCACTCAGTTTTTTCGTTTACGTCCTCGCTTGCCGGGACGGGTCGCTCTACACCGGCTGGACCAACGATCTGACAGGCCGCCTCGACGCTCATCGGCGCGGCCTGGGCTCGCGCTACGTCCGATCGCGCCTGCCGGCCTACTTGCTCGCTTGGTGGGACGTGCCCGACCGCCGCGCTGCGCTCCGCGAGGAGGCCCGCTTCAAAGCGCTGAGCCGCGCCGACAAATTTGCGGCCTTAGAAGCCGGACAGGTCTTTGGAAGGATGGTGCGCAACGCCCCGGCGACCTCAACGCCCGCCGGAGAATCTATGGCCGCCCGAACCGCTCCCACTGGAACCGAACTCGACGAGCTTGCGACGGAAGCTAAGACGCTGCAAGCCCGCATCCACACCGCGAGGGGCGACCTCGTCTTCTCGTTCTATCCGGTGGACGCGCGGCAGCACTCCGCGGCGTTCGTCAAGCTGGCGCGCGACAAATTCTACGACGGGCTGAAATTCCACCGGTACGAGCCGGGCTTCGTGATCCAGGGCGGCTGCCCCGAAGGCACCGGCACTGGCGGCCCCGGGTATAACCTCGATGCCGAATTCAACAACCTGCCGCACGTCAAGGGCACCGTCGCGATGGCGCGTGCGAACAGCCCACACTCCGCCGGGTCGCAGTTTTACATTTGCCTCGGCGACGCGCGCTTTCTCGACAAGCAGTACACCGTGTTCGGTCAGCTGACCGAAGGGACCGATGTGCTCGACAAACTGCGCGCCGGCGACGTGATGGAATCAGTGACGATCGAACCGAAGGCGGCGTGACCGGCGCAGGGCCGGCGCCCGATCCGAAGGCCCGGGTTCGAGCGACGATTACGAGCGAGTGAGCGAGGCGTGGACGGTCTTGGCGATCTTTCGGATCGCCGTCAGACCGTCGCCGTAATTCTGCAGGCCCTTCGTCAGGACGCTCAGCACGTACGGTGCGTCGCCGTAGGGATCCACGATAGCGACGTCGTTTCGCACGAAATCCACTTCGCCCGTCTTATTGGCGATCGGCGTGCCCTTTGGCAAAGCGCGCGGGATCTTGTCGCGATCTTCTTGGTGCAGCATGATGTCGATCATCTTGCGGCACGAGACGGACGACGCGAGCGTCGGTATGCCCTCATGGGCGCCGCGCTCGATCTGATACATCAACGCGCCGATGTCGTGCGGGGTGGTCAGATTTTCGCTGTGCCGAACGATCGCCGTGTAATCGAGGAAGTGGCGTTTGAGCTGCGTATGCTTCAGGTTGGCACGGCGCGCGGTGGCGTTGATGCGCTCGAAGCCGAAGGTCGTGATCAACGCGTTCGATGCGGTGTTGTCGCTCTTCACGATCATCGCGCGCACGAGTTGCCGAACGCTGTACGGACTGCCCGGAGCCGCGTTTTGCAGCATGTCCGAGCCCCCGACCATGTCGCCTGCGCGCAGCCGCACGATCCGGTCCATCAACCCCGCGTCGTTTTCGGCGAGTTGGAAAGCCGTTACCAAGATCAACAGTTTGATCGTCGAGGCCGCCGGAAACTGTTCTTCGGAATTGTACGAAACGTCGGCGACGCTTCCGCCGAGACGGCGTGCGTACACGCCCGTTATGCCGCTCGCCGTTTGCGCGATGCGTTCCACGGCGGCATACAACGTTTCGGCGGACGCGGCGCGCGGTGCGAGACAAGCCAGCGTTCCCGCAACGAACGCATCACGTTTCACGGCCGCTTTCGATACGGACGAGGACTTGCCGATTCCTCGCGCGCAAGGCCGCACATGCTTCGATTGACGATGAGAGCGATCGCGCTTACATGTTTAGCGCTTGCTTGCAGTGTACCGCTTTCCGCGAGCCCGCGCTCGCTCCGAGGCATGCTCTTCGTTGTGGATCCCGGGCACGGCGTGCGCTACCCGAGCGGCGCTCCGCTCAACGTCGGGGCTGTGGGGCCCGGCGGCATCGAAGAATCGAAGCTGACGCTCGCCATCGCCGAGGATCTGGCGGCGGAGTTGCGCGGTGCCGGCGCGCGGGTCGTGCTGACG
>JACRTZ010000089.1 GCA_014304965.1 Vulcanimicrobiota bacterium
GGTATAGCCCGGGCTAGTCCTCCGGCATCTTGTCGCGCGTCTGGTTGCGCTTGACGGCTTCGGCCGTGGCGTCCACGACTTTTTGCGCTTGGTCGGTCATTTTCTGTGCGGTGGCGCGCGTCTGTTCGGCGGATTCGCGCATCGCCTGGTTGCCGACGCGAATGAACTCGTTGAGATGACCCATCGCGACTTGCGATTGTTGCGAGGCCATCGCGCTCGATTCGGTTGCGTGCTTGGAAAGTGTCGCCTGCAAATCTTGCGCCTGCTTCAGCGATCGCTCGAGGTGCGGCTTCATGTCCTCGGCGGCTTTGTTGGCGGCTTCGTTCATCTGCCGCTGCAAGTCGCGGGCCTGCGCTAACGTCTTTTCGAGCGTCTCGTTCCAGTCCATTGTTTTCTCCCTCTTCGGTCCGTTGACAGTACCGTGGACCCGTCGGGGAGTTTCGCGACCGAAGTACCTAGGCGCCTGTGCTAGGCACCCTAGCGTCCGTCCTCGACGGTCATGACCCAGCGCACCGCTCGCGCGTACTGGTCCAATTCGCGCGTCGTGCGTTGCAGCCAGCCGAAGGATTGGTCGTACACGGCGCGTTTGCGGCGGCGGTCGTCAATGGAGCGTAAGAAGAGGCTCGCCGCTTCGAGCTGATGCTCGAGCTGATCCCAGCGTTCGCGTAACGCGCCGTCGGAGGCGTCGGACAAACGATCGATGACGGGAGGCGACGGAAGCTCGGGATGCCGCATGGCAAATTCAAGACGGGCCAAAGTATAGGCCGTCGTCGTCGTACTGATCGATCCGAGCAATCGGACGAGCCGAACTTCCACCGGCAAGACGTTCTGGTCCGGCGGGCCGCCTCCCCACCGAAAAAGGCAGACTAACGGCCTATCCCGATTAGACCGATTGGATGGACGAGCGCGCCCGAAAATATGTCATCGTCGGCAACGGCTTCGCCGGAACGACCTGTGCTGAGCAGTTGCGCAAGGCCGACCCGGCATGTTCCATCGCTCTGTTCACGGACGAGCCGTACCCGCTGTACAACCGCATCGCGTTGCCTCCGATGTTACGCAAACAGGTGACCGAGGCGAAGGTCATCATGCGCGATGCCGCTTGGCACGAGAAGCTCGCAATCGATCTTCACCTCTCGACGCGCATCGATCGCATCGACGCGGCGGAACGCGTGGCGTACGCCGGCGGGCGCGGGTTTCCGTACGACGCGCTGCTGGTCGCGACCGGTGGCCGGCCGAACCCCTCGCCCTCGCCGGGAGCCGAGGGTGCGCACAACGTCTACAATTTTCAGTACATGGACGACACGAAGGCAATCTCAGAACAGCTCGAGCAGTCCAAGGTCGCGGTCGCGGTCGGCGGCTCGTTCATCGCCTACGAATTAGCTGAGGCCTTTGCGTCGCGCGGCGTCGAAACGCATTGGGTTTTGCGCGGCCCGCGCTTCTTGCGCCGAATGCTCGACGAGATCGCGGGCGAGATGGTTGACGATGCGGCGCGCGACGAAGGCGTCCACGTTCACTACGGTGAGGAAGTCGAACGTCTCGAACGCTCCAACGGCGTGGTGACGAAGGTGGTCACGACCGGCGGCCTCGAGATTCCGTGCGATTGTCTGGGCATCGGGCTTGGATTGACGATCAACACCGAAGTGCTCGACGGCACGGGCGTCGAGGTTCGCACCGGCATCGTGTGCGACGATCGTCTCGAAACGAACGTCAAGGGAATCTTCGCCGGGGGCGATGCGGCTGAATTTTACGATCCTACCGCCGAAATGCACTATCGCATGGGAACCTGGAACAACGCGGGCGCGCACGGCAAGGTTGCCGCGATCAACATGGCGGGCGGCGATCAGCGCTATCACGACGTCCCGGAATACTCATCGCAACTCTTCAGCGCGCAAACGATCACGCAATTCGGCATCTCGCCCGAGTACCGGGAGGGTCTCGAAATGGTCCGCAAAATCGATCGCGAGAAGGGACATTACCGGGCGCTGTTCTTCTGGCAAAATCGGCTCGCCGGCGTGCTGATGATCGGTAAGGGCAACCGCGCCGGCAAGCGCAAATATGTCGAGGCCATCAAATCGAAGGTCGCGTTCGCACCGAGCGAGTGGGAATCGCTGCTCGGCTGGACAGCAGGCTAGCGGTCGCCGGACGGTCGGAACCTTCACCGGGCCATCGCGGTCATGCGAGGCATGGATTTAACCAAAGAATACCCCCGCAGCCCGAAAGACCAGTTGAACGGCATCTACTCGCTGCCGCGCGTGATCGACAAAGCGCACGCCCATAACGAGGGAACCCTCGGAGAATACGACTACGATTGTCCCCACGACAAACCCGTGCTCGAATTTCTCGGCGTCTCCGGCGACCAGTTCGCGAACAAAGTACGCGACCTGAAGTACGACGACAACGCGATCTCCGGCTGGACCAAGGAACTGATGGCCCAGAAGACGCCGCAAGACGTCGAGGCCTTCAACAAAGGCAGGATCTCCTGGCGCCCCGACAACGAACGCTCCCAGACGTACTTCAACGGCCTGCGCGAGCAAGTGGCGCCCGGTCGCAAGGACATCAACACCTGGTTCGACGTTCTCGATCTCGACGAGAAGCGTCCTGTCTACACCCCAACCGTGTAGGTAGCGG
>JACRTZ010000201.1:0-9082 GCA_014304965.1 Vulcanimicrobiota bacterium
TCCGCCGATTTGCGCGATGCACTTGCGGCGCGGCACGGCTGCTCGCCGGACAACATCGTGGTGGGCGCGGGTATCGACGATCTGCTGGGGCTCGCCGTGCGCGCCTATTGCGCGCCCGGCGAAGCTGCGGTCACGACGCTCGGCTCGTACCCCACCATCGTCTATCATCTCGACGGGTACGGGGCACGTACGGTCGCACTGCCGTACGCCTACGACGGCCGAGTGCGGCTCGACGAACTGCTCGAGCGCGCGCGAACGACGGACGCAAAACTGCTCTACCTCGCAAATCCCGATAACCCGAGCGGCAGTTTTCTGCCGCGAGCCGAGATCGAACGCGCCCTCGAGGCGCTGCCGCCGCGAACGCTGTTCGTGCTCGACGAAGCCTATGCCGACTTTGTCGGGCCCGGCGATCTCCTGGCGGACGTCATCGATCCGCGTTTGGTGCGGATGCGTACGTTTTCAAAAGCATTCGGCCTTGCGGGGGCACGCATCGGTTACGCAATCGGCTCGCGCGAATTGGCCGCAACCTTCAACAAGATTCGCCTCCAATACAACGTCAATCGGACCGCGCAGGCCGGCGCGCTCGCGGCTCTTTGCGACGAAGCGTTCCTCGATGGTGTCAAGGCCGAAGTCGCGCGCGGGCGACGAGAACTGGAAGACCTCGGGCGCCGGCTCGGTCTCGCGACGCTGCCGTCGTTGACGAACTTCGTGTGCTTCGACCTCGGAACGCGCGAACGCGCCGAAGCGATGGTCGCCGCCCTCATGAAAGCCGCCGTCTTCGTGCGCAAACCGGGCGCGCCGCCGCTCGACCGGTGCGTTCGCGTAACGATCGGCACGGCGGCCGAACGGGCGCTCTTCGCCGACCGTTTTTCAGCGGCGCTCGAGACTCTCGCGGAGCCCGCTTCGCGATGAAGCACGCCATCGTTTCGGACATCCATTCTAATCTCGAGGCGCTCGACGCGGCACTCGGCACGGTTTCGGCCGATTGCGACCTCTGGTGTTTGGGCGACATCGTCGGGTACGGACCGCAACCGAATGAATGCATCGCGTTGATTCGAGAGCGCGCGAGCGCCTGCGTCCTCGGAAATCACGACGTCGCGGCGATCGACGATCACGGTCTCGAGTATTTCAACGCGATGGCTCGCGACGCGCTCGAGTACACCCAGCGCGTTCTGACGCCGGAAAACGCCGCTTGGCTCGACGGGCTGCCCTACGAGTTGCGGCTCGACAACGAGTTGCTCGTTCACGGCGCGCCGGTCACGTATTTCGAGTACATCTTCGACAAGGGAGCGGCGCGGCGCGCCTTCGAGGCAACCGACGCCCGGATCGTGTTCGTCGGTCACACGCACGTTGCGGAGTATTGGACCCTCGAGCCCGACGGTTCGATCGGACATCAACACATGCAGTTCCCGGGCTCGCTCACCCTCGACGATGGAAAGCGATATATCGTGGACGTCGGCAGCGTTGGTCAGCCACGCGACCTCAACCGCGATGCATCCCACGTTGTGTACGACCCGGACGAGCGCAGCGTTCGCTGGGAGCGAACGCCGTACGAGATCGGTCGCGTGCAGGAGAAGATCGAGCAAGCCCATTTGCCGTCGATCCTGGCACGGCGGCTCGCGGCGGGCAGATAATGGCGACCCGGCGGCCAATAAGGTCCGGATGATCGAACGGACCGCGGGTTTCACCGCCTTTCTCCTCGCGTGCGCGCTGCTCGCTCCGGGACTGCCGGCGACTGCCGCCACGCCCGCGCCCGCCGCGAAAGAGCGCAGCGATTATGCCGACGCGCGCTTCACCACGCCCCTTGCGGCCGGCCTCAAATTCTTTTACGCGCGCTCGTTCAAGGAGTCGCAAAAGGAATTCGAAGCGGCGCTACGCATTTTTCCCGACAACACGCTTGCGATGTCGTTTATGAATGCCGCAGCCGCTCAACAGCAAGGCGAGCTCGAAGTGCTTGCGAACGTCGAGGAAGATGCGGTCTCCGGACTTCCCAAAAGTTATGCGAATCGGGTAAAGCTCGGTTTCACCTACATGTTTCAGTCCGCGCTCGGACGCGATCGTTCGACCGACGCGCGCGAAGAATTGAACAACGCGGTGGCCCTCAACGGTGAGGCGGCAGCCGCGCACGTCGGGCTCGGCATCATGCGGTTCAACGAACGTTCGGCCAATCGTGCGAAGACGGAGTTGCAGCAAGCGCTGAAGGCGGATCCGAACAACGTGCTGGCGCGCGAATATTTGGGCCAACTCTATCAAACGGATTTGCGCGATCCGCAACGCGGCCTCTCGTACGTGATCGACGTTCCGAACCTGGTACCGGGCTATGCCGACATCCTCTTTCACATCGGTTCCCTGCTCCACGATCTCAAGCAGCCTCAGGCTGCGATCGGCTACTTGCGCCGCGGCATCGACATCGACACCGGACACGTCGGCGAAGCCGGTCAGCACGGCTACACGCTGATCGCACGGATCTTGATTGACGAGAAGAAGATTCCCGATGCCCAAAAGGTCCTTAACGAGGCCGTCAAGGCCGACGTGGACACGATCTACGCGAAAACGTTGCTCGCGAAGATCAAGGCCGGCGACTACGGCGGTGTCCCTTCACCGAAGCCCAAGTAAGTTGGACGTGCAGGCTCCCGCGCGCCCCGTTGACGACGGACGCTGCTTCGCGTGCGGGCCGCACTCGCCGACCGGGCTGCACATGAAGTTCGCGCCGGCAGGCGAGGACGCGGTCGAATCGCACCTTACGCTGTCGGCGCCATATCAGGGATGGAAAGGCATCGCGCACGGCGGCATCGTCGCGATGCTGCTCGACGAAGCGATGGCGTATGCGGCCGCTACCCGGCGGCTGATGGGCATGACGGCGGAAATGAAGATGCGTTTTCGACACCCCGTGCCGCTCGGTGTACCCCTGGCCGTGCGCGGACGGATCGTCTGGCAACGGCGCAACGTGCTGGGTCTCGAGGCGACCGTTTCGGACGGCGGCGGCGGCTTGCTCGCGAGCGCGACCGGCAGCTTCGTTTCCGCAGGTGAACTCGCGCCCGGAGAGCGCCTGCAGGGCCTCGAGGCGTAATGCCGGACGAAAAGCAGCCACGCGCGATCGACAACAGGCGCGCGCGCTTCGAATACGAATTTTTCGAACGGTTCGAGGCCGGCATCGCGCTGACGGGCACCGAGATCAAGAGCATTCGGACCGGGCAGATCAGCATCAGCGAGGCCTATGCGCGCGTGCGCGACGGCGAGCTGTGGCTGCTCGGCATGCACGTGCCTCCATATAAGGAAGGCAGTTTTTCCAATCACGAACCGAACAGGCCGCGAAAGCTCTTGATGCACCGCAAAGAAATCGACCGGCTCGCAGGCCAGGTCGCCGAAAAAGGCTATACGCTCGTGCCGACGCGCTTGTACTTCAAGGGCGGAAAAGTAAAAATCGATTTGGCGCTCGCGCGCGGCAAGAAGTTGTGGGACAAGCGGCGCGCGACCAAAGATCGCGAGACCGCGCGCGAACTCGCGCGCGCCGTGCGGCGGTAAGGCGGCGATGCGCGGTGCGAAACCGGAACGGGCCCTCGAAGAGGCGCTTGCCGAACGCGTCGCCGCCGGGGCCAGCGACGTTCTGCTTGCCGCCGTGTCCGGCGGACCCGATTCGGTGGCGCTGGCCGCCCTGCTCGCGCGCCACGCCGAAGGGCGCGGAGCTCGCGTCGTGCTGGCCCACGTCAATCACGGCCTCCGCTCCAGCGCCGGCCGGGACGAGGCGGTCGTGCTCGCGCTCGGGACCACGCTGCGCCTGCGAGTCGTCACGCGGGCGCTTGCGCCGGGAGCGGCCTCGGAAGCCCGCCTGCGGACGGCGCGCTACGCCGTACTCGCTTCCATCGCCCGCTCCGTGGGCGCCCGCCGGATCCTCACGGCGCACCATGCCGGCGACCAGGCCGAAACGGTCTTGCTCGCGCTCTTCCGGGGCACGGGGCCGGCCGGGCTTGCCGGCATCGCTCCGGTGCGGCCCATGGCGGGTGGGCTGACCCTCGAGCGGCCTCTATTGGCCGTGCCCAAGGCTGACTTGATTGCCTATTGCGCCGCTCGCGCGCTCCCGTATGCCCTCGATCCGAGCAACGACGACACGGCCTACCGCCGGAACGCCGTCCGCGCGGCGCTGGCCGGCTTGCGGCAAACCTTTCCTCGCCTCGACGCCGCCGTTGCCCGCTGTGCGGCGCTCGTTCGCGACGAAGAAGCTGGGAATCCCCGCGCGCTCCTGCGCCGCACGCTGCGCGAGGAAGTGGAGGGCGCGGCGGGGGACCTGCGGGACGTGACTTTCGAGCGGATCGAAGCCGTCGCTCGCGCCGTCGAGCGGCGCCGGCCCGGGCGCCACCATCTGCGTCCGGGCGTCGAAGTGACCCTCAGGCGAACGCCGTGACGTCGGTCACGCCCGAAGGCATTGAGGCGATCCTGTTCGATGCCGACGAAATTTCCAAGGCCGTCGCGCGCTTGGCCGGCGCGATCGCTCGAGATTACGCAACCGACCCGAGCGTCTTACTCGTTGGAGTACTGAAAGGGGCGCTGTTCTTCACCGCAGACTTAGCCCGGGCGCTGCCGCCGTCGCTCGATCCCCGCATCGATTTCCTGGCGGTCACGAGTTACGGTAACGCGAGCCGCTCGAGCGGTGAGGTGAGACTTCTCAAGGACATGAGCGAAAGCATCGAAGGCAAACACGTCCTGATCGTTGAGGACATCGTCGACAATGGCCTGACGCTTTCGTACTTGCAAGATCTGCTGGGCCGCCGGCATCCTGCCTCGCTACGCTCGTGCGTGCTGCTCGACAAACCGTATCGCCGTCGCGTGGACGCGAAAGTGGATTACACCGGCCTCGTCTGTCCCGACACCTTCGTCGTAGGTTACGGGTTGGATTATCAAGAAAAATACCGCAATCTTCCGTACCTCGCAAAACTCGAACCCTGGGTATTTGCAGGCGAGGTCGAATAGGAACCGTCAGTGGGCAAGCACGTCAGAACAATCGTCTTCGTCGGGATCGCGTTTCTCGCGGTCATTTTCATGGCCGACAAGCTGCTCTTCAACCAGCCGCCGACGGCGCGCTTGCCGTATTCGGCTTTCTATTCTGAGGTCGTCGACAAGAACAACGTCGCCAAGGTAACGATCTCGGGCCGCGACGTTGTCGGCGAGTATAAGAAAGCGGTCGGCCCCGACCAGAAATTCACGACGACGATCCCCGAGGGCGATCGCGACATCTATCCGGCGCTCATCAAACATCACGTCATAACGACGGTCGAGAACCAGAACGCGCTGCCCATCGTTCAGATCCTGGTCAACATCGTACCGTTCTTGCTGCTGGCGCTGCTCTTGCTGTTCATCTTGCGTCAAGCCCAGAGCGGCGGCAGCCAAGCGCTGTCGTTCGGCCGCTCGCGTGCGAAACTGCTGAGTGAGAACCGGCCGAAGGTCACGTTCGCCGACGTCGCGGGCGTCGAAGAAGCCAAAGAAGAGCTTGGCGAGGTCGTCGAGTTTCTGAAGTTTCCCAAGAAATTTCAAGCGCTCGGCGCGCGGATTCCCAAAGGCGTGCTCTTACTCGGGCCGCCCGGCTCGGGCAAGACGCTGCTCGCCCGCGCGATCGCGGGCGAAGCAGGCGTGCCGTTCTTCTCGATCTCCGGCTCGGATTTCGTTGAAATGTTCGTCGGCGTCGGTGCGTCGCGCGTGCGCGACCTCTTCGAGCAGGCGAAGAAGAGCGCGCCGTGCATCGTCTTCATCGACGAAATCGATGCGGTCGGGCGCCAGCGCGGCGCCGGCCTCGGCGGGGGACACGACGAGCGCGAGCAGACGCTCAACCAGTTGCTCGTTGAGATGGACGGATTCGATCAGAACACCGGCGTTATCCTGATCGCCGCGACCAACCGTCCCGACGTTCTCGATCCGGCGCTGCTACGGCCGGGCCGCTTCGACCGCCAGATCGTGGTGGATCGCGCGGACGTGCGCGGCCGCGAAGCGATTTTAGCCGTTCACGCAAAGAACAAGCCGCTTTCGAAAGAGATCTCGCTCGGCACGCTCGCCAAGCGCACGCCTGGCTTTTCCGGTGCGGATCTTGAGAATCTACTGAACGAAGCGGCTTTGCTCGCCGCGCGCCATAATAAGTCCGTCATCGACATGAGCGATTGCGAGGAAGCGATCGACCGCGTCGTCGTCGGTCCGGAGCGTAAGTCGCTCGTGATGTCGCAAAAAGAAAAAGAAAATACGGCGTATCACGAGTCGGGTCATGCGGTCGTAGGCGGCATGCAGCCGCATAGCGATCCGGTCCACAAGGTGACGATCATTCCGCGCGGCATGGCCCTGGGCATCACGTGGTCCTTGCCCGAAGAAGATCGCCATTCGCGCACGAAAAACGAACTGCTGGCCGACATCACGCGCGGCCTCGCCGGCCGCATCGCCGAAGAGATCAAGTTCGGCGACGTCACCACCGGCGCGTCCAACGACTTCGAAAAGGCGACCGAAATCGCCCGGAGGATGGTCACGCAGTACGGGATGTCCGACGCGCTCGGGCCGATTCAGTACGGACGCGGAAACCATCAGATTTTCCTCGGCAGGGACATCGGTGAAGAGCGAAACTATTCCGAAGAAATCGCGTCCAAGATCGACGACGAGGTTCGGCGCATCATCGACGAGTGTTACGGGCGCGCGAAGCAGCTGCTGCTCGATAACTGGGAAAAGGTCGAGCGCATGGTGCGTTCGCTGCTGGAGAATGAAACGGTCGAAGCCGACGAGGTCAGCGCCATTCTGAACAACGTCCCGTTCGTCGGGCCGCCGCCGGTTGAGCGCGCTCCCGAAGCGCCGCGTCCGACGGTCGTCGAAGCTCCGCTGCCCGAAAAACCCAAGCGCCTTCCACCCAACATTTCGCCGGAACCGGCCTGAGACCGATCTGATGCGCATGCTGCGAGCGACGATCGCCGCGCTCGCGGCCTTCGCGCTGGCGCCGGTCGCCGGCTCCGCCGCGCCCAGCCTGCCCGACTTCGGTTCGCGAACCGTCACCGGTTCGCTGGGCACCGGCGGCCGCTACATCGTGCGGACGTATTCGGGCGCACCGGTCACGGCGATCGCGCTGTGGTATCGTGCGCCCTCTACGGGCTTCGCCTCGAAAGCGCGACCGTCGGTCGCGCGGCTGGCCGCGCAAACGGTCGCCGCTTCCAAGCCGCTGATCGGCGATGCGCTCGGCTCGCAGGTGCGCGCCGCCGGCGGCCGCCTCGGCATTTCCGTCTACGGCGATACGGTCTCGGTCGACGTCGTCGTGCCGTCGCCGGCCGCGCGCCGCATCGCGCGAGCGTTAACTTCCGCCTATTTCGCGCCCGTCGTCACCGACGGCGGATTTCAACAAGCGCGCAAGGACGTGGCACAAGAAGCATTGCTCGAGTCGTTCAATGCCGAGGCGGTCGTGCGCGACGCGCTCTTCGGCGTGCTGTTCGAAAAGGGCCCGCACCATTACCCGGCGCTGGGTGATCCCAAAGAGATCGCAGGCATCCCGCTCGCCGACGTCCGCTCGTTTGCGGAGCGCGCGTTCCGTTCGCAAAATGCGGTGATCGTCGTCAGCGGCGCTGCGGACGGGACGATCGCCACCGCGTTTGCGGCAGGACGTCCGGCGTCCGACACGTTCGCCGAGCCCGAAAAGCCGAGCGCCGAGACGCTTTCCTCGGCGTATCAGCCGGCCGTGCAGCCCTTCGACGTCGCCGGCGGCGGCTACGGTTGGCTCGGGCCGGGCATCGCGCTCGAACGTGAAGCGACGGCTATGGACTTTATCGCCGATTATCTTTTTCATGGCGACACCGGGACGGTTTCACAAGCGATCGCGGCGATCGATCCGACCGCCGTCGTGTTCGGTCAGTTCGTCACGCTCAACGATCCGGGCGTGTTGTTCGTCGCGTATTCCGGGAAAGACGCAGCGCCGTTGCAGGCCAAAGTGGACGGCGGGCTCGCTGCGATCAAGGAACCGCTTGCGTCAAGCGCGTTCGCAGCCGCAGTGGATGCCTTTCAATATCATTTGCTCAGCGACGTGCAGACGCCGAGCCAACTCGCCGACGTTTTCGGCTGGTACACCGTCGAAGGCAACCCGCGGTACGCGCCGGTGCCCGGTTACGATTCCGGGACGTACTTTGCGGCCGCCCGCTCGTTGACGCCGGAGTTCGTGGCCGAAGTCGCGCGCAAGTATCTCGGAAAGCCTCCGGCCACTGTCTCCCTCAAGCCCGCTCCGAAGCAGCAACCGAAAGCGAGTCCGCCCTCGTGACCACCATCTCGCGTCGATGTGCGGCACTGCTGTGCGCCCTCGCCTGCATCGCCGCCGCGCCGCTCCCGAAGTCTTCGGCGCCTCCGACCGCATTTCAAAGCATCCGGTTTTCCACGGCGTCGTCGCTCGACGTCGGTGCGAAGGCATGGTCGGAGAGCGATGACGATGCGGGCATTGCGGGCATGGAACTGTTTCTTTCCGCAGGCACCGACCGCGAACGGCCGGCGACGAACGGCTTAGCCGCGCTTACGGCGGAATGCATCTTGCACACGCCGGTGGGCGGCGTTCCGCTGCGCGATGCGATCGCGGCGCGCGGCGGCGCGCTGCAATATAGCGTGGACGGACGAGTGACGCGGTATTACCTCGAAGGCCGCAGCGAACGTTTGGCGGAATTGGCGCGAATCTTCGCGCGCGCGCTTGCGGCGCCGGCCTTTTTCAGCACCGGACTCGCGGCGGCACGCGAGGCGCTCGGCCGTCGCGTGGACGACCTCGACAACAATCCGCTGGCCGTCGGTTTGCAGATGTTCCGGCGTGCGTACTATCCGGGCGGCGAGGGTCTGCCCGCCCTCGGCAACCGTAACGCCCTCAGCGCCCTCGCCGGCGCCGACTTGCAGACGTTCTTCCAGACCTATTACGTGCGCGGCGGCGCCGCTGCAAGCGTCGTCGGCAAGATCGGCGCCGATGCGCCCGACGCGCTGCGCGCTCTGGTGGCCGCCTTGCCGGCCGGCACCGTTTCAACACCGGCGGCGAAGGCGAACCCGATTCCGCAGAAGACCTCGACGATCATCGCGCGGCGGGACGTCTCCGCTCCGATCGTCG
>JACRTZ010000201.1:9092-13037 GCA_014304965.1 Vulcanimicrobiota bacterium
AGAACATCGATGTCAAAAGTCGTCGTCGAGGGGCGCGATTTCGGCGCGATGCTCGTGCTTCAGGCCTTGCTCACCGATACGTTCGAGCGCGTCAGCACGACCACGCTTTCGCTTGGCGAACGTTCGATCGGCGCAATCTATCTGTACGACGGATTGCCCGCCGGCCTGGCGGTCTACGTCAACGGCAATCGCGTGGATCCGGCGCTTGCGATCAAAGAACTCTTGGTCGTTTCGAAGACGCTGGCCGACCGGCCGCTCAACGACGCAACGCTGCGCCGGTTCAAATCCGCGGCGCAAGGCACGTTCGTCACCGATGCGACGGCATATGCGGATCGAGCGTACTATCTGGGGACGTTCGGCGCCTACGGTCTGGGCGCGGATCCGCTCAACGCCGCGCTCGCTTCGCTCGATAACGCGACGGCCTCCGACGTGCAGCGCGTCGCAAAAAGATATCTGCAGCGCTTCGTGGTGGCGCTGGTCGTTCCGCGGCAGACCTCAACCGGAAACTAATTCCGGTTGCGCGTCGCCCTGGTTCACGACTACCTCAACCAACGGGGCGGCGCGGAGCGCGTGTTCGCGCACATCGCGCGCGCTTTTCCCGATGCTCCGATCTACACCGCGCTGTTCGATCCGCGCGCGACCGGAGATTTGATCGATCCGGCGCGCGTCCGCACATCCTGGCTGCAGCGCGTACCGTTCGCGAACCGTGCGTTTCGCTTGTTCGCGCCACTGTATCCGTCGATCTTCGAAGGCTTCGATCTTTCGGGATTCGATACGATCGTCAGCTCGACGACCGCCTGGGCGAAGGGCGTGCGCTTCGGCCCCGGCGCCGTCCACGTCTGTTACATCAACACCGTGAGCCGCTTTGCGTTCGACTACGACCGTTACGTCGGCGCGCTCGGGTTTGGAACGCTCGCGCGCCCATTCGTCCGCAGGCTCGTGCGCTGGGATCGCGCGGCGGCGGAACGGCCGACCGCCTACATCGCCAATTCGCACAACGTCGCCGCTCGCGTTCGCGCCTACTACGGCCGTGAGGCCGCAGTGCTGCACTGTCCCGTTGACGTAGACCGCTTTTCCGCCGGCGACGGTCGCGGCGAGTATTTCCTTGCCGTCTCCCGTTTGCTGCCGTACAAACGCATCGACGTCGCGATCGCGGCCTGCGCGCTCGCGGGCGTTCCGCTGAAGGTCGTCGGTGACGGGCCCGCGCGCCGAACGCTCGAAGGCCTCGCGGCGGGCACGCGGACCGAATTTCTCGGCCCGGTCGGCGATGCTGAATTGCGCGGCCTCATGCAAGAGGCGCGCGCCGTCATCGTGCCGGGCGAGGAAGATTACGGCTTGGTGCCGCTGGAGGCAAACGCGTCCGGCCGCCCGGTTCTCGCCTATGGCGGCGGCGGCGCGCTCGAGACGGTCGTGTCCGGAGTCACCGGCGAATTGTTTGCGGAACAGAGCGGGGCGTCGCTCGCCGCGATGCTTCGCGATTTCGATCCGCGCCGGTACGATGCCGGCGTACTTCGCGCGCACGCGCTGACGTTCTCGCCGGAACGCTTCATCGAACGTCTGCGCGCGATCGTCGAGGACGTGCGATCAGGCCGCGGCGGTTTCGAACAGCAGCCGTAAGGTTCTGCGCGCGGGTTCCAGGCGATCGACCCCGGCATAGCGCGCGGCACCGCTCGCTCGCAACCGCATCACATCGATGGGATCGTCGAGCAAACGCCGGATTTCGCGAGCCCACGCCTCGATGTCGAGCGGATCGAGCAATTGTGCCGCGTCGCCGACGGCTTCGGGAAGCGAGGACGTGTTGGCAGCGAGGACGGGCGCGCCGCAGGCAAGCGCTTCTACGGCGACGAGTCCGAACGCCTCGGCGGTCGAGGGAACCGCGACGACGCCGGCGTTGCGGTACAGTGCCCGGAGCGCCTCGTCGTTCACGGCGCCTTCGCGAATCGGCACGCCGATGGCCTTCGCAAACTTCGCGTCTTGCGCTGGAAGTTTGCCGATGATCGCGAGCATCTCGTCGCGTCCGCGCAAGGCGCGCGCGCAAGCCGCGATCAGTGTGCGGGCGTTCTTGCGCTGTTCGCGGGTCGCGACGAATAGCACGTAGCGTTTGCCCGCGAGCGCTTCGGGCAGCCCGACCGCGTCGCCCGGGGTGAAGAACGGGTCGGGCATCGGGAGAACGACTTCGACGCGCTCGGGGGGCACGCCGAGCACGAGCGCGATGCGGCTGCGGCTCCATTCCGAATGCGTCAAGATTTTCTGGGCGCTGCGAGCGGCGCGCTTGAGCGGGCCTTGTTCGCGCCAGCGCGCGAGCAACTCGCGCGGCGGCTCTTCGAAGGCGAACACGTCGTAAATCGTCACGAGGCTCGGAATCGCCGTCGGAAAGTGAACGCCGTTCCATGGATACCAAACGACGTCGTAGGAGCGCTCTTTCCGGCCCGGAGGGCGGCGCACGGCGAGGGGGCCGAATTCTCCGCGCAAGGCGGCGCCGTCGCCGCGGCGTTGTGAGATCAGTTCGAGGGTGACGCCGGGATGCGCGGCGGCCGTATGCAGCACCAAGCGAACGAAGCGCCGCATACCGCGACGATCGCGCACGAAATCTCCCGCATCGACTCCGATTCGCAATCGGCCCTAGATCTTCGCGTGAAACGCGAAAACGGCGATCAACGGCACCGAATTGAACAACGCGTGCGTGATGACGTTGGCCCAGTAGTTCCGCGCGATCTGATACACGTACGCGAGCACGATGCCGCCGAGAGCGAGTGGAACCGAAACGGTCAAGAGCTGTGACGGGCTTGCGGCCGCATGGACGACCCCGAAAACGACGCCGCTGACGATCGCCGCGCCGGCGATGGGCAAATAGCGCCGTAGCGCGCCGAACAGCGTGACGCGAAACAGCAGTTCCTCGATGAGCGGCGCGAGCACAACCGCGACCAAGACGAAAACGGTCTTTTCAAGTGGGGTTCGCAATTGCTTGAGGACCGCGATCGCGGCTTCGGTGTCGTGACGGTGCGTCAGCCCGATGATGGCCGCGTTGCTGCCGCCGACGACGATCAGCATTGCGACGGCTCCCAGCGCTCCGATCAGCACTTGTCGCGCGGTCGGCGTCTCGATGCCGAGCTCGCGTAACGATCTCCCGGCGACGGCCGGCAGCAGAGCGATCATGTACATCGCCAGCGGGATGTACGCGAAGACCTGCGCGAGCAGGCTTTTCAAAACAGGCGCCCCGTGGCGCAGGTCGATTTGATGAAACGCAAGCAAAATGCCGACGCACGCGAACACCGATGCGACGAACACGAGCGCCGCGCCGATCAGAAACAGCAGGGTCGGCCCGGCGTCGAAGCCGCTACGCTCCGAGCGCATCGGCGAGGGCGGCAAATCCCGCAAGGTCGAGTTGTTCTCCACGAATCTCCGTATCGAGGCCGAGCCGTGCCAACGCTGCGGTAACCGCCGAGCGCTCCAGCGGCAATGCGAGCGCGAGGCTGTTGGCGAGCGTTTTTCGGCGGTACGCGAATGCCCCGCGAACGACCTGCCGAAAGAATGCGTGGTCGCGCACCGCCACTGCAGGCTGCGCGCGCCGTTCGAGAACGACGACCGCGCTTTCGACTTTCGGCTGCGGAAAAAACGACCGCGGTCCGAGCACGAATGCGCGGCGCACGTCCGCCGCAAATTGCACCGCGAGGCTCAAGCTGCCGTATGCCGGCGAGTTGGGCGCCGCGACCAGCCGATCGGCAACGTCTCGCTGGATCATCGCGACGATGCGCTGCGGCCCGCCCTGCGATTCGATCCATCTCATGAGGAGAGGCGTCGCGATGTTGTACGGGAGATTGCCGGCCGCGATCCACGGCGCGCCGCACGACCACGCGCCGAAATCGAACGCGAGCGCGTCTGCTTCGACGACCTCGACGCAGCTCAGCTCCTCTCGGGACCGCAAGATTTCGACGAGGTCACGAT
>JACRTZ010000018.1 GCA_014304965.1 Vulcanimicrobiota bacterium
GGGGGGTTCAGCGTGCCCGGGGCTGCGCCGATCGCATACACGACGGTGCCGCCGCTATGCGGAGCGCCGGCTGCAAGCGCCAGCGCGCCGCCGGCCGTCGCCGCCGCAACGATTGCAAATAAGACGGCGCGAAAACTGCGATTCACAAGGTTCCCTTTTCTCTGGGCGATCGAAAAACTGGAGCGGCCATCTTCATCGCACCGCCCCGAGCCGGTCCGCGACCCAGGGGTCGGCAGCGTCCAGAAGACTCCTTACCGCCTCGGCGTTCGGCCGCGCGGCAAGAGGTCCCGTCGCTCCCAATGCGGCGAGGGCGAGACCCGCGGTCGTCAGCGCGGCGATGCGCAGTTGTCCCGGATCCACTTTGTCACGGGTATCGGCCGGCGTCAGCAAGTAGCGCGTCGCGGCGCTTCGATCGTCGTAACCCGCGATCAGTCGAAGCGCCGGAATGCCGGCCAAGAAGAAATTGTAGTGATCGGAGTTCGCGGCCAGCGGAAAAACCGACTCGACCGGCGCACCGCGGCCGGACGTTGCGGCGCGCACGAACGACGCGACGCCGTCGTTCCCGCTGACGAGTGCGTTCAGCCGGGTGCTTCCGACGACCGTATCGAGGTTGATCGCGAGCGCGATCTTCGCTCGCTCATCCGCCGAGAGCGATTCGACATAGACCTGCGAACCGTAAAGCGCCCACTCTTCGTACGTGAAGAACATCACGCGAAGCCCGCGCTCGAGTTCGCCCGCGAAAGGCGCTAGCGCCCGCGCGACCTCGAGGACGACCGCGGCGCCCGACGCATTGTCGAGCGCGGATTCGGCCAAGTCATGACCGTCCAAGTGGGCGCAGAGCACCACCCACTCGTCGCCGCGCCCAGGAATCTCCGCGACGAGATGTTCGCCGGTCGCCTCGGAACGAGTCGCGGCGATCTCGATGATCGCGCGAGCCGAACCGCGGGCGCAAGCTTCCGCAATGCGAGCGCCGGCCTCGTAGCTGATACCGAGTGACGGCAAGTCGTCGGCGGCGCCTCGTCCTGAAGAACCTGAGACCACCCCGATTCCGGGCAGGTCGTTCGCAATCAGAAAAGCGCGAGCGCCGCATTCTTTTGCCCACCCGTACTTCCGGCGACGGTGCACCGTGTCGACGCTGAACGGAAACTCGTGTCGCACGAGCACCGCTTTGCCCGCAATGCTGCCGGTGCGGCGGCGAAAGTCGTCGGCCGTGCCGCGTCCGAGATCGACGATCTCCATGTCCAGCCCGCCGGGCGGCGTGGTCGCCGAGCAAACGAGGCTCGTCGCCGCGAGTTCGCCCGCGATGCCGGCGACCCGTAGCGAGCACGGCCCGCGCGTCCAACCTTGAACGGGGTACGCGATCCTGCGTACCGTCGCGTTTGAAAGACGCGCCATGCGCTCGACGAGGACCTCCCGAGCGCGCAATTCCGACGCCGTACCGGCGAAGCGTCCGCCGCAGTCCACCAATGCCGAAAATGCGTCGTTCAGCGTGTCGGAGTCCCAAAGCGCCGCGACGACGCGCTCGCGTACGGGATCGGTAGAGCTGCAGGCTGTGCTCACGCTCGGTGTTTCCGTCGTGCCGGCTCACTCCGCCTCTCGCCGGAAGGGTGCGGCATGCTCACGAACGACGCTGTCTCGAACGGAAAGGTGTACCCATGAACTTCAAAGCACTCGCCCGGCTCCTCATTTTGCCGCTTGCACTGCCGCTCGTCGCGGCGGATGCGGCCTTCCCGAACAAAACGATCGTTCTCGTAGCCTGGTCGGCCGCGGGGTCGCCCGTGGACGTGCTCGCGCGCGAGGTCGCGCGACTGGCTCCCAAGTATCTGCATCAGTCCATGATCGTCGAGGACAAAACGGGCGGCGACGGGGCGAACGCGATGCAGTTCATCTTGTCGTCGCCGAGCGACGGCTACGCGTTGCTGATCAATACGCGCAGCATGATGGCGACGCTCAATACCGACCTGCGCGGCAAGTTCACGACCGAGCAATTCGACTTCTTGGCGACCTTGGAGACCGATCCGTACGCGATCGCCGTCCGTACCGAAAGTCCGTTCAAGACGATCCGCGATTTGCTCGCGTCGGCAAAGACGACCCCGATCAGCATCGGCGGCTTCGGCGCGGACTCGGCGCACGCGATGCTGTCGCGGCACCTGGCGGCCGAATCGGGCGCGAAGTTGAATTGGGTTCCGTTCAACGGCGGCAGCGCCGCGCTCGTTGCCGTGCTCGGTGGCCACATGGACGCAATGCTCGGAAACATCAGCGATCAGCGCGCCCAGGTCGCCGACGGCAAATTGCGCATCCTCGCCGTTTCGACCGACAAACCGCTTGCCGATTATCCGAATGCGCTTCCCTTCCGAGCGCTCGGGTATCCCGACTTGACGAGCTCGCATTGGCGCGGCGTCATGGCGAAAGCCGGTACGCCGGCCGACGTCACTGCGAAGCTCGACGCCTTCTTCAAAGCCGTGTCGAAGGATGCCGAGTTCGTCGCATTCGTCAAGAACAGCGGACTGCTGCCGTACTACAACGACCGCGCGGCCTTCGCGAAGCTGGTCAAGAGCGACATGGAGGCGATGGCAAAGCAGACGGCTGCGAGCGTGCAAAAATAAGCGACGGCTCGTTCGACGCGACGGCGTTCGCCGTTGTCATTCCGGCGTGGCAGCCCGGGCCGCCGCTCGTGTGCCTGGTGCGCGAGCTGCTGGACGCCGGTTTCGGGCACGTCATCCTCGCCGACGACGGAAGCGACCGCGACCATCGTGCTCCGTTCGATGCCTTCTCAACCGATGGTCGCGTCCGAGTCGTACGGCACGAGACCAACCGTGGGAAAGGCAGCACGCTCAAGACCGCATTTCGGTACCTGCTCGCGCACGTTCCCGAGGCCGAGCACGTCGTCACGGCCGATGCCGACGGTCAGCACCGCGCGAGCGACATTCTCGCGGTCACAACTGCTGCGCGCGAAGAGCCGGGCCGACTCGTGTTGGGCAGCCGCATCTTTGGGGGCGACGTGCCGTTGCGCAGCCGATTCGGCAACGCCGTTACCCGGCACGTCTTCCGCGCGATCGCGGGCCGCATGTTGGCCGACACGCAAACGGGACTGCGCGCGTTTCCGCGAGCGATGCTCGAACCGTTCGTCTCCATTCGCGGCGAACGCTACGAGTACGAGATGAACGTGCTCGCGCACGCGTGCCGAACGGCGTTCCCGCTTGAAGTACCGATTGCAACCATCTACGTTGCCGGCAACGCGGCGTCGCACTTCGATCCCGTCCGCGATTCGATGCGGATCTACTTCGGGTTGCTCCGCTTCTATTTTTCGTCCAGGCTCGGCGGGAACGCAGCCGGCTGAAGGCGCCGCGGCCGCAATGCGACCGGGGCGCCTCGCGCTACTTGAGGATCGTCAGCGTGGGATCTCCGATCGGGGTCTTCGACGTCATCGGATCCCAAAGTATGTAGACTTTTCCGTAGGTCGGCATCATCTGCGCGACCAGTTTCTTCTGGTCGGCCGCGCTCATACCCGGGAGCTTGGCGTTGACCTTCGGAATTTCGGTCTTGTGGTAATGCCATTTGGCCTGCTCTTCGGGAGCGAACGCTTTGTATACGTCGGGCCCGACGATCGTTTCGACCCCGACCATTTGCGCGTCGGGCTTGTCGCTGCTGTAGATCTGGCATTCGAACATGCCGGCCGCGACCGCCTTACACCAATGATGCGCCCATTCGGAGGGATGGTCCGTGAAATGTTTCTGGGCGTCGATGTGGATCGTCCAACCCGTCGCGGGCCCACTGGCCGGCGCTGCGGTCGCGGGCCGGCCGCCGCCGGCGGCCAGCGCGAATCCGACGAGAATGAGCAAAGCGAGGATGCATGCAAGACCGGTGGCCTTACGTGACATAAGCAGTTCCTTTCGCCGAAAAATGTCGCCCCCGATGGAGCTTGTAGCGCCTGCTTGACCGCCGAGCCAAGTGCCCCTGCCGCATCCGGAAGAAGGCGGGCGCGGTTGTGACGCTCGAGAGGTGCCTTGCAAATGCCCGAAGTGACGATTCGCCCGGACGACGCGCTGATCGTCGTGGACGTGCAAAACGATTTTCTGCCCGGCGGCGCGCTCGCCGTTTCGGAGGGCAAGCGCATTTTTGCGCCGATCGCCTCACTGCTCGGCCGCTTCACGCGAACGTATGCGACTCGCGACTGGCATCCGACGGATCATTCGTCGTTTTCGGAAAGCGGCGGCCCGTGGCCGGTCCACTGCGTGCGCGACTCGCACGGGGCGGCGTTCGGTGACGGTTTCGACCTCGCGCAGGTCGATCGCGTCGTGGACAAGGGCATCGACCGAGTGACGGACGGCTATAGCGCCTTCGCCGGCACCAACCTCGCCGAAGACTTGCGCGAGCACGCCATCCGGCGCGTGTTCGTGTGCGGTCTCGCGACCGATTATTGCGTTAAGATGACGGCGCTCGACGCGCTCAGCGCGGGATTCCAGGTCGTCGTCGTCCGCGACGCCTGCGCCGCGGTTAACGTCAACGAGTCCGACGAAGCGGGGGCGCTCGAAGGCATGCAACGTTCCGGAGCAATCGTCGTTGAGAGTGCCGACGTTCGCGGGTCCGCCAAGGAACGCGCCGCCTAGTCTGGATGGAAGCAGCGATCGGACACCCAGTAATACGGTCCGGCGCCGAAGCCCGCGCCGACCGGAATCGTCGTCTCGTAAAATCCCGTGGCGCTGAGCGCGCGTCGCGGCCCGTCGCGAATCTCGAAGCGCTCGCCGAAATTCACCGGCGGCAAGTGGGCGGGCTCGGGTAACGATCCATCCTTCGGCCACGAATACAACAGCGCGTGGCTGCAGAGGTTGGTCGCGTGACGGAGCGCGACGGCGGACGGTGCCGGCGTCGGGACGGCGTCGGCCGCGAGCGCAGCGAGCGCGAAGGCGCACAGCGCCGCGCCTCCGGCCAACGTGCGCATCACCGCACGACCGGCCCCGATGCATCGTCGCGCGATTGTCCCATACCAAGATGGTTCGCGGCGCCTCCCCGCTGTCCCGGTTCAGCTCGATCCGTAGGAGCGGCGCGTTTCATCCAAAACGCTTCGTCTATGACGACGACGTCCACGGACCGCGCGATCGGGCTCGAACCCGAACCCGAGCAACGCCAACTTCGCGACGCGGTCGCGGCCCTGTGCGGGTCGTTCGAGCAACGCTATTGGCGCGACTTGGACGCGCAGCGCGCCTACCCCGAAGCCTTCGTGCGCGCGCTGACCGAAGCAGGGTATCTCGCGGCGCTGATTCCCGAAGAGTACGGCGGCGCGGGACTCGGCATGGCGGAAGCGTGCATTATCCTCGAAGAGGTTAACCGCTCGGGCGGTAACGCCGCTGCCGCGCACGCGCAGATGTACATTATGGGGACGCTGTTGCGCCACGGCAACGAAGCGCAGAAGCGCGAGTTCTTGCCCAAGATCGCTCGCGGCGAATTGCGGCTCCAAGCTTTCGGCGTGACCGAACCGACGGCGGGCAGCGACACGACGAAGATCGCGACGCGCGCGGAGCGCAAAGGCGACGTGTACGTCGTCAACGGTCAAAAGTGCTGGACTTCGCGCATGCAGCACTCGGATTTGATGCTGCTGCTCGCGCGCACGTCTCCGCCCTCCGCCGACCCGAAAGCGAAAACATCCGGCCTGTCTGCCTTCATGGTGGACCTGCGCGCGGCCGCGCCGGGCGCGATCGAAGTCCGCCCGATCCGGACGATGATGAACCACGAGACGAACGAGGTGTTCATCCGCGATCTCGAAGTGCCGGCCGAAAACCTGATCGGCGAGGAAGGCAAGGGCTTTCGCTACATCCTCGACGGCATGAACGCCGAGCGCATCCTCATCGCCGCGGAGTGCGTCGGCGACGGCCGCTTCTTCGTCGAGCGGGCGGTCGCGTATGCGGCCGAACGGGTCGTGTTCGATCGCCAGATCGGACGCAACCAAGGCGTGCAGTTTCCGATTGCGCGCGCACACGCCACGCTCGAAGCCGCCGATCTGATGCGCCGGCAAGCCGCCGCGCTGTTCGACGCGCACCGCCGTTGCGGCGCCGAGGCGAACGTGGCCAAGCTCCTCGCTTCCGAGGCGTCTTGGCAGGCGGCCAATGTTGCCATGGATACGCACGGCGGCTTCGGCTTCGCCGAAGAGTACGACATCGAGCGCAAGTTCCGCGAGACGCGGCTCTACATCACCGCGCCGGTCGCAAACAACCTTATCTTATCGTTCATCGGCGAACACGTGCTGGGGATGCCCCGTTCGTTTTAGGGAGCCTCCCTAGCTATCTGATGTGCACCGTGTTGCGTAGCACGCCGATGCGTTCGATATCCACTTCCATCACGTCGCCGTCTTTGAGGAACTCGGGCGGCGTGCGCGCGAAGCCGACCCCTTCCGGCGTTCCCGTCGCGATCACGTCACCCGGTTCGAGCGTGCACCCCGCCGAGAGTTCGGCGATGATGCGGCGTACCGAGAAGATCATGGTTGAGGTCGGCGCGGACTGCTTCTCGATGCCGTTGACGCGCATCTTCACCTCGACCGCTTGCGGATCGTCGAACGCTTCTTTGGGAACGATCCACGGCCCCATCGGACAGGTGTGATCGAGGGTCTTGCCCTTGAACCACTGCGTCGTCGCTTTCTGGACGTCGCGCGCGGTCACGTCGTTGATGCACGTGTAGCCGAAGACCACGTCGAGCGCGGACTCTTCGGACACGTCGCGGCAGCGCGTGCCGATGACGACGGCGAGTTCGGCCTCGAAATCGTACTGCTTCGAGAGACGCGCTTGCAGTTCGAGCACTTCGCCGGGATCGGCGATCGAGGTCGGCGCCTTCGTGAAAATGGTCGGGACCGCCGGCAGCACGAGGGCCTCGCCGCGAGCGCGCGCGCCCTCTTCGGCGTGGCCGAGGTAGTTACGTCCGATGCAAAAGACGTTCTTGGGCGGTACGATCGGCGCTTTCAACGTGACGTTCGCCAGCGGCAGCCGTTCGTCGCCGAGCTTGGCGATTGTCGCGGCCAGAGCGTCGGCATCGAGCGCGACGATCTGCCGCAGGTCGTTGAACGCGTCCGGAAACGGCCGAACGGAATCGAGATCGGCGAGCCCGACGCGCACGCGGCCGCTCGCATCGGCGAAGCGCACGAAGCGCGCGGTGAATCCGCCGAAGCGCTTGGCGTTCTCGTAGGTGACGGCGTCGTCCAGATCGAGCATCTGATAGATGGTTGTCACTTCCGGCCGTCACCGCATGACGGGATAGCGCGATTCCATCTCGGCGCGATGCGCTGTACTGCGAAACGTCCGGTTCTCCAGTTTCTCGCTGATGGCGTCATACTGCGCGGGGTCGCTGTGTGCGCGAACCCACGCGAGCACGTCCTCGTCGCTCTTGGCGTCGCGCACGGCAGCGATGAAATCAGTCTCCGGGATTCCCAAATCGTCGAGCAAGATCTTCGACATGCCCGGACCGATCTTGAACGGACCCATCGTGCCGGCGAGTTTTGCCCGGACTTTGTCGATCGTTCGCGGCAGGAACGAGATGCCGCCCAACTTCTCCCGCGAGGGGCGCGGCGGGTGCGCGCGGAGGTCGAAATCAGGAATCGTCGTCGTCATGCCGGGGCCTTCCGCCACCTCCTCGAAGTATCCGGCCATGGCGACGACGATGCAAGAAGTCCCCCTCATGAAAACCCAAGGCTACGTTGACGGGCGCTGGTGCGGCAGCGACGACGGCCGCACGTTCGGGGTGACGAACCCCGCGACCGGTGAGACGATTGCCGACGTTCCCCGCATGGGAGCGAGCGAGACGCGCCGCGCCATCGAAGCAGCCGATAAAGCGCTGCCCGCCTGGCGCTCGCTGCCGGCAAAAGATCGCGGCAAGATCGTGCGCCGCTGGTACGAATTGATCGTCGAACGCACCGACGACCTCGCGCGCATCATGACGCTCGAACAAGGCAAGCCGCTCGCGGAAGCGCGCGGAGAGATCGCGCTCGGCGCGGCGTACGTCGAGTGGAACGCCGAGGAAGCGAAGCGCGTCTACGGCGACGTGATCCCGACGCTCGGTTCGGATCGCCGCATGGTCGTCGTCAAGGCGCCGATCGGCGTGTGCGTCGGCATCACCCCCTGGAATTTTCCGCACGCGATGGTGACGCGTAAAGCCTCACCGGCGCTCGCCGCGGGCTGCACCTTCGTGCTCAAACCGGCCGAGGCCACGCCGCTCTCGGCGCTCGCGCTTGCGGCGCTTGCCGAAGAGGCCGGCTTCCCGCCTGGCGTGTTCAACATCGTCACCGGCGACGAGAGCGACGCGCCGGAGATCGGGCGCGAGATGACGGCAAATCCGATCGTGCGCAAACTGGGATTCACCGGTTCGACACAAGTCGGCAAGCTGCTCATGGAACAGTGCGCGGCAACGGTCAAGAAAGTGTCGCTCGAACTCGGCGGCAACGCGCCGTTCATCGTGTTCGACGACGCAGACGTTGACGCCGCCGTTTCGGGCGCGCTCGCCGCGAAATTTCGAAACGCCGGGCAAGTGTGCATCAGCCCGAATCGGCTGTACGTGCAAGCGGGCGTTCACGACGCATTCGTTGCGAAGCTCGGCGAACGCGTCGCGAAGATTCGCGTCGGTAACGGCCTCGAAGACGGCTCACAAATGGGGCCGCTGATCGAAGAGCAAGGTTTCTCCAAGGTGCTCGCTCACGTCGAAGACGCGCGCAAGCGCGGCGCCAAAGTCGTCACCGGCGGCTCGCCGCACAAACTCGGAGGCACGTTCTTCGATCCCACCGTTTTGACTGGGGTCACGGCCGACATGCTGATCAGTAACGAAGAGACGTTCGGCCCGGTTGCCGGCATCGCATCGTTCGACACGGAAGCCAACGCCATCGCGATGGCCAACGATACAGTCTTCGGCCTCGCGGGATATTTCTACACACGCGACATCGGCCGCGCGTGGCGCGTCGCCGAAGCGCTCGAAACCGGGATGGTCGGCATCAACACGCCACTGATCGCAAACGAGGCGATGCCGTTCGGAGGCATCAAGCAGTCCGGCATCGGCCGGGAGGGCTCCAAATACGGACTGGAAGAGTGGATGGAGATTCGCTACTTCTGCTTCGGCGGCATCGACAAATAGGACGGTTTCCTTTGATCCGCTCGCTTCGCGCCATTCTCTGCGCGCTTCTACCGCTCGCTCCGCTTCAGGCGGCCGCGGCCGCCGTTTCAGGCGCCCCCAACTCCTATACGCCGCCGAAGTTGCTCGTGGAAGGCTCGGCCCCGACGCCCGCGGCGAGCGGCCGGGTGACCGTGCAGATCTTCATCGCGAAAGACGGCACGCCCGGCTCGGCCAAGATCGTGCGGTCCAGCAACCATGCCGACGATTCGGCCGCTGTCGAAATCGCGAAGACGTCACGGTACAAAGCCGCCGTTCGCGGCGGCACGCCCGTTGACGCATTCTATACGATGACGCTCCAATTCAACGGCGCAATCAGCGTCAGGAGCCTCGGCGGAGACGTCGCTCCCGGACTGCGCGCAGCCAATGCCGCCTTGAACGCCGAGAAATACGGGCTTGCCAAAACACAGGCCGAGTCGTATCTCAGCGCGCACCCTCGCGACGCCGGCGCCGAAAATCTGCTCGGCGTCGCCGACTTCCTCCTCAAAGATGCCGCGGGAGCCACCGCCGCTTTCGATGCGGGCGGCACGATTCCGCGACGCTTTCGGATCGTCGCGGCGCGGGCGTACGCGGACGCCGCCATGGAGCAGCTAAAAGCTAAGAACTACGCCCAATCCATCGCGCTCGGCAAGAAGTCTCTGGCATTGCAAGAGAACGTGAACTCCATGTTCGTCTTGGGAACCGCGTATGCAAACAGTCGGGACTACCCGAACGCCGTCACCGTGCTCGAGCGTGCGCGAGCGCGCGCCGTTTCTTCGCACGCCGGGGCGACGACGCTCAACGCGATCGACGTTTCGCTTGCGACCTCGTACATCTTCGGCGGTCAGACCGAGAAGGGCGTCGCGCTCGCCAAAGCGCTCCGAAAGCGCGACCCTTCGAACACGCGCGTAGACGACGCGCTCGCCACCTATTACAACCAGGAAGCGGTCAAAACGATGAACGCCGGCAAGACGGACGACGCGGTCGAACAACTCGAGCAGGCCGCCTCGCTGGCGCCCGCTCGCGCGGTCGCGTTATACGTCCAAGCCGCGAACGTGCTCGCACGCGCGCCCATCGTGGATTGGAAGCGCGTTCGCGCCGAGGCCGACAAGGCGCTCGCGCTCGACGGCGGCGACGCGCGCGCGAACTACGTTGCGGGCATCGCCCAAGCGAACGCCGGCGATACGGCCGGGGCGATTCCGTATCTGCAGCGGGCGAAGGGCGGAACGGGCGCGGATGCCGCCCTGAGCACGGACATCGACGCGGCGCTCAAAAAGCTGGGGCAAAAGTGATCGCGACCGTCGGGCAGTACGCGGTCGTCGCGGCCGCCCAGCCCTCGCCCGCTCAGACCGCCGCGACGCGCGCCGACGCCTTGATCCGCGCGAAAAAATATGACGCAGCGAAAACGTTCTTAGAATCGTACCTCAAGGTGCATCCCGCCGACGCGGAAGCGCACGCGATGCTCGGCGTCACGATGGCGTATCTCGGCGATCCGATCGCGTCCGCGAATGCTTTCGATGGCGCGGGCGCTCGCCTTCCCGATGCGTTCAAGGGCTTCGCCGCGAAAGCGTACGCCGACGCGGCGGTCGCCGCTTTCAAAGCCAAGGACGCCAATAAAAGCGTCGCGTTCGCAAGCAAAGGGATCCGGCTCGAGCGATTGCCGGACGCCTTTTTCATCCGCGCGACGGCATATGTCGAACTCGGGGATTATCCGCACGCCATCGCCGACTTCGAGCAAGCCAAAGCGCAAGCGACCGCCGCCGGCGACAAGGCGGCGTTGCTGCTGCTCGACACCGCGCTCGTGCGCGCCTACGCGTTCGGCGGCCAGTTCGATAAGAGCGCCGCGCTTGCGGCCGACGTGAAGAAACGCGATGCTGCGAACACGCGCGTGGACGACATCCTGGCCGAGTACTTCAACGCGCGCGCAACCGACGCGCTCGCCGCCGGCAAACGCGACGATGCGGTCGCGCTCTACGAATCGGGCGCCGTTGCGCTCCCTTCGCGTGCGGTGATACTGTACGTCGCCGCTGCGAGCGCCCTCTCCAACGCGCTCTTTCCGGATTGGAAACGCGTCAAGGCCGAAGCGGACAAGGCTCTTGCGATCGACCCGCTCTCGCCGCGCGCAAACTACATCGCGGCGGTCGCGCTCGAGAGCCAAGGCGATCGCCTCGGAGCGCTCGCGCTCGTCCGCAAAGCGAAAAACAACCTCACCGCCGGCGACGCCTTCGAAGCGACGGTTGACGGGCTCATCGCGAAACTCGAAGCGCCGGCCGTACGGGTCGAAGTCGTACCCGCGAAATAATACCGCGGCGCTCGCGCGTCAGGCGTTTGTCAGAAAGTCGAAATCGCAGCCGCGCTCGGGCCCGAGCACGTGTTCGGCAAACAGCTTCAGGTAGCCGCGGTCGGGGACCGGCGGTTTGCGCACCTCGCCGAGCCTGCGTTCGATTTCGGCCGCTTCGACCAGCAGGTCCAGGCGTTTTTCGCGCGCGCTCACTCGGATGCGATCGCCGTCGCGAACCGCGGCGAGCGGCCCGCCGATCGCGGCTTCCGGCGATATGTGGAGGACGACCGCGCCGTAAGCGGTACCGCTCATGCGGGCGTCGCTGATGCGCAACATGTCGCGAACGCCGCGCGCGAGCAATTTTTTGGGGATCGGTAGGTAGCCGGCTTCCGGCATCCCGGCCCCGATCGATCCCGCATTCTGCAGCACGAGCACGTCGGACGCTTCGACGTCGAGATCGGGGAGATCGATGCGCGCTGCGAGGTCTTCGAGATTGCGGAAGACGACCGCCCGGCCTTCGTGCTCGAGCAACGCTCCGTCGGCGGCTGCGGCTTTGAGGATCGCACCGTTGGGCGCGAGGTTGCCGAACAGCGCGACCAGCGCGTTCCCGGCGAAGAGCGGCGCCGACGCCGCGCGAATCACCTCGCGGTCCACGTACGCGGGAACGCGCGCGAGGCGTTGCGCGAGCGTCTCTCCCGCAACGTTCAGGACGGACCCGTCGAGCAGCGGGCTCAGCTCGCGCAACAGCGCGCCGAGGCCGCCGGCGGCGTGGAAGTCTTCCATATAGTGGCGTCCGACCGGCTTGAGATCCACGAGCACGGGCGTATCGGCCGAAAGTTCGTTGAAACGATCGAGCGTCAACGCGATTCCCGCGCGGCCCGCAATGGCGGTTAGGTGAATCGCGCCGTTGGTGGACCCGCCAATCGCGAACAGTACGCGCACGGCGTTCTCGACGCTCGCGCGCGTGACAATGCGATCGGGTGTCAGATTTTCCGCCGCGAGCGCAACGGCTCGCGTTCCGGTAGCTTCCGCCACGCGCAAACGTTCGGCGTGCACGGCAGGCGGCGTAGCGGAGCCCGGCAAGCTCATCCCGAGCGCTTCCACCAGGCACGCCATCGTGCTCGCCGTCCCCATCACCGCGCAGGTGCCGGCCGACGATGCCAAGTTGCCTTCGACCGAGCGAATCCGGTCCTCGGAAAGTTCGCCCGCGCGATAGCGCGCCCAATACGCTCGGCAGTCGGTGCACGCGCCCAGACGCGCGCCTTCGAAACGTCCGGTGATCATCGCCCCGACCGGCAACGCGATTGCAGGCTTGCCGGCGGAGACGGCTCCCATGACTTGCGCGGGCAGCGTCTTGTCGCAACCGCCGATGAGGACGACCGCATCCATCGGCTGCGCGCGAATCATCTCCTCGACGTCCATCGCCATCAGGTTGCGAAAAACGAGACTGGTCGGACTCAGATACGGTTCGCCAAGCGAAATCGTCGGAAAGTCGATCGGCAAACCGCCGGCCGCGAGCACGCCGCGCGACACGGCACTGACCAACTCGGGCATCGTACGATGGCAGTTGTTGAAACCGCTGCCGGACGTCGCGATGCCGACGATCGGCCGCTCGAGCATAGC
>JACRTZ010000155.1 GCA_014304965.1 Vulcanimicrobiota bacterium
ATCCTTGCCTATCTGCCCGAATCGCATTTCCGGGGCCCGATCGGCGGGTTGCCGGCGAACCGCACCGCGTAGGAACGCCGCCGCAGCCACGCGCCGCCAGGCCGCGGGCAGCCGGACGGACAAAACGTCCGGCCGCAAGAGGAGCGTACACGAATGGCATTGGTTGTGGTCGGGATTTCTCAAACGGGCGACGTGAGCGCGGTGCGCAAAGCGCTGAGCGCGGCGGGTCTCCCGCTCGACGGTTTGCAAACGGTCGAACCCGACGCCGCCGCCGGCAGCGGAATCGGCGGTCGCGCGGACGCGCGGATCATCACTTCCGACCAAGGAACGCGCGTTCCGGGGCTCGGCTCCCCGAGCCCATTTCGCTCGAACGAAAACCTGACGGAGCGCGTCGGCGACCTTGAAATTCCCGACAGCGAGATCGACAATTTCGTGCAAGCGGTCGAACGCGGACGGACGGTCGTCGGATACTTTCCCAAGACCGAAACCGCGGATGCGGCCGAAACCGCCTTCCGCGAAGCCGGTCTCGCGAACGTCAGGCGGTACGCTTAAGGGGCCACGAAGAATAGCGCGAGCGTCACGTTCACGCTCGTGCGCAGCAGGCGCGCGTAATCGAGCGTCAGCGGTGTCTGCGGAGCGATACGAAAGCGGCGGAAGAGCGACGCGCACGAGTACTCCCGAGGCGAACACGCCCGCGATCTGAACGTGCCGAAGGCTGGCACGCCGACACGCCGGCTCACGATGAAATTGAAGGCAAAGCCGAAAACGTTCGTCGCGGTTTGCGCAACGAGCAAGAGGACGCCGTGCCGCACCACATCGCAGCCGGCGATGCGGCGCAACGGCGCGGCCGCGCGTTCAGGCAATCGGGGCCTGAGCGTCCACTGGCGCCATCGGCGTCCGGCTGGCGAACTTGGCGACGATCAATTGCACGGCGATGCGCAGCTCCTCGACGCCGAGCAGCTGCGCGGTGCCGATGAAGGCCATCGCCGCGATGAACAACTGTCCGGTAAGATACCACGCGCGCGAGGCGAGCGAGGGATCCGTGTGCACGTGCAGCGATGCGACCCAGTCGAGCGCAAGCGCGGTGGCGAGCGCGCACAGCACGATCTTGAACGTCGAGACGGCGATCGGTTTCCAATCGAGGCCGCCTACGAGCTTCCACACGAGCACGAAGAACGCGGCGGCTTGCACCCATTGGCTGATGCCGTTCGCGAGCAGCAGCCCGCGCGCGCCAAGCGTCGGCAGCCAGTACACGGATAGCGCGACGTTGAGCACGACGGCGAAGATCGAGATGCCGACCGTCCAGCGGGTTTCCTTGCAGGCAAAAGAACAGCGCGTCAGCACGATGCTGGCGGCGGTGCCGACGAGCCCGCTCGCCGCGAACGGCAGCAGGCCCGCGCATAGATCCGTGGCCGTCGACTTGAACGCCCCGCCTTGGAAGAGCGCAGCCACGATCGGCCGGGCGAGCATGATGAGCACGACGACCGACGGAATCGTAAACAAATTCACCATCCGCAAGCCCATGACGACGCTGCGACGCACGCCCGCGAGGTTCGCGCTCGCGAACTGTGACGCGAACAGCGGAAAGATGACCGTCGCGATCGCGGCGGCGAAAATCTGTTGCGGAAAGCCGACGAGCCTGGTCGCGTAGTTCATGCCTGATAGATAGCCGGGCGAGAGCGTAGACGCGAAGAACCGATCGAAAAAGATCGCAGTTTGCCCGGCGGCCGAACCGACGACGATCGGACCGAGCATCAGCATGATGCGGGTGAGGCCGGGATGGCCGAGGTCGATGACCGGACGATAGGTGCCGCGCAAGAGCACCGAGGGCAGCTGCACGAGCAACTGCGCCGCAAGCCCGAGCGCGGTCCCGAGCACGAGCGCGAAGATGCCGAGGCGGGGATTGAGCCAGACGACGACCCCGATTGTGACGACGTTGGCCGCTATGCCCTGAATCGCCGTCGCCGAGAAACGATTCTGCGCGTTGAGCAACGCGGCGACGACGCCCGCGAGGCTGGTCGCAAGCACGCTCGGCATCAGCCAGCGCGTCATGCGAACCGTCGTTTCCATCTGGGCCTGCGGGAAGCCGTGCGCGATCAGCGGGACGTACAACGGCGCGAGCACCCAGCCAAGGAACGCGCTGACCGACAGACCGATCAAAACAATATTGAAAACCGTGCTCGTCAGACGCCGGAACTCGGTTTGGTCGTCGGGGTTCCAGTATTCTGAAAACACGGGCACGAGCGCGTTGACGAGCGCGCCGTTGAACACGCCGAACAGGATCGTCGGAATGACAGCCGCCGCAAGAAAGGCATCCAGCTGCGGCGTGGTTCCGAAGAATCGCGCGTTGACGATCTCGCGACCGAAACCCAAAACGGACGAGGCGAGCGTCGCCCCCATCACGAGAAACGTCGAGCGCGCGAACGAAAGCTGGACCGGCGAATTCGCCGGCAGCGCCCGCAGGTGCGGTTTAATGGGCGCCCTTGCCGCCGATCACTGCGGGCAGCGTTTTGAGCAAGATCGCCAGATCGCCGAGCGGCGACCACGTCTCGATATACCGATTGTCGAGCCGCATCCAGGTCTCGAACGATAGGCTCGAACGGCCCGAAATTTGCCAGAGACAGGTAATGCCGGGTTTGACCAGCAGCCGGCGGCGCGCAAACGAGTCGTAGTGGTCCACTTCCGAGGGAAGCGGAGGACGCGGACCGACGAGCGACATGTCGCCGCGCACGACGTTGAAGAGGTTCGGCAGTTCGTCGATGCTCGTGCGGCGCAAAAACTTTCCGAGCCGATGCAGGCGCGGGTCGTTGCGAATCTTCAGGACCGGACCGTCAACTTCGTTGAACTGCAGCATCTCGCCGTGCTCGAGGTGCGCGCCGTCCACCATCGTGCGCAGTTTCCACATCCGAAAGCGCCGGCCGTTCTCGCCGACGCGCTCTTGCCAAAAAAACGGCGAACCACGCGAAACGATAGCGATAGCGGCCGACGCCACGGCGATCAGCGGCGCGAGCCCGACGAGTACGGCGCCGCCCAGCACGACATCCATGCCGCGTTTGGCGACGTGCCACGAACGCGGCGCGGTCCGGAACGGCCGATTGTCGCCGTCGGGCCGAACGATGATCGGCGGCGCAACGTCCGGCGACAGTTCCGGCGCGATCTGCGGCGGCGCCGGGAGTTCCGGCGCGAGCTGGGGTGAAAGTTCCGAAGTGCTCACGCCGCCGGCGCCCCCGGAAAGAGCGTCTCGGACACGCGGCGGCCGACCAGGTCGAGGCCGGCCACGATGCCGCCCTCGCCGCGGCGCTCGCCTACCTCAATATAGGGGACGTACTCGCGGGTATGATCGGTGCCGGGCGCGGTCGGATCGCAGCCGTGATCCGCGCTGAAAATGGCAAGGTCGCCCGGGCGCAGCGCTGCCTCAAGTTCCGGGATGCGACGGTCCAGCCGCTCCAATGCCGCGGCATACCCCCGCACGTCGCGCCGGTGACCGAACTTCGTATCGAAATCGTTGAGATTCACGAAGAGAAAACCAAATTCGAGATCGCGGAGGATGTCCAGCGTGCGGCCCATTGCATCTTCATTGTCGACGACTCGAACCGACGTGCTTACGCCGCGACCGCTGAAGATGTCGCAAATTTTTCCGACCGCATGGACGGGGATGTCGCGCTCGGCCAGCCGGTCGAGCAAATTGACCGGCGGAGCGATGGCGTAATCTCTGCGGTTCGGTGTCCGACCGAACGAACCCGGCTTTCCCAGGAACGGCCGGGCGATGACCCGGTTGACGGCGTTGGGGGGGAGCAGCATCTCCCGGGCCCGGGAACACCACGAATAGAGCGTTTCGAGGGGGACCACGTCCTCGTGGGCAGCCACCTGGAAGACGGAATCGGCCGAGGTGTAAAGGATCGGACGGCCCGTCGCCACGTGCTCTGGGCCGAGCCGCTCGATAATCTCGGTTCCCGAGGCCGGGACGTTGCCGAGCGGCGCGAGACCGCAAATCGCCGTAAATTCCCGAACGATCTCCTCGGGAAACCCGTCGGGATAGGTGGGAAACGGCACTTCCGTGTGGATCCCGGCCATCTCCCAGTGACCGGTGATCGTGTCCTTGCCCTTCGAGGTTTCCGCCAGCCGGGCGACGTATGCGGCGGGCGACGCGGCGGGCAAAACGCCCTCCATCGGCGTAAGGTTGCCGAGGCCGAGCCGCGCGAAGTTCGGTAGCGCTATCCCGCCGACGCGGCGCGCGGTATTGCCAAGCGTGTTTGCCGACGCCTGGTCACCGTAGAGGCCGGCGTCCGGAAGCGCCCCGACCCCGCCCGAATCGAGCACGACAACGACGCACCGAGGCATAGGGTCAACGCGCTTCGCACAGCTCTCCGACGCCTCCCCTTCACCACCGCGAAAAGATTGGAAACCAGGAACCCGTTGAACCGTCTATTACTCGTCGTCGCCGCCTCGCTCGCGTGCGCCGTCGCGATGCCGAAAACCGCGGCAGCCGCGCTGACCACCTATCAAGCGCTGGGCGTCAAGGCGAAACAGGTGACGTATTGGAGCAATCGCTTCATCGTGACCGCCGATGGCGAAGTCGCCGTCAATTTAGGGGACGGCGCGCGTCTGACCGGCGACACGTTCGCGATGGACCTTCGTCTCAATCGCTTCGTCTTGGCCGGCAACGTGAAGCTGTTCGTCAACGGGGCGGAATACGACGGCGTTGCCTTTGCCGACTATATCGATTTCGACCGTCAGTATTTCATTCCGATCGGCGAACAACCGGACCGTTGGACCTTCGCCAACAGCGACTACTCGAAACCCATCCTCGGACGGCAGATGCCGGGGGATACGTTTTATCTGCCCGACCTCTCGGGCGAGCGGGCATTCGTGCATGCGCGCCACGCGGTGATCCAGCCGCGCGAAAGCGTGAAGTTCACGCCCGCAGAAGTCAATTTCGGGCTCGCGTTCATTCCATTTCCGAGCTATTTTCTGAACTTCAGCGCCAACCCTAACTTTTCGCAGAACGCCCTCGCCGGCGCCTACGTCGACGGCCCACTCGACATGTTCGGCGGCGGGCACAGCCTTGCGACGGTGCACCTTCGGTACGATCAGCAGAACAAAGTCTATTTTTCCTTAGAAGAACACCAGGTTAGCGAGCGGCACTATCTCGTCGCGTCGGTGAACCCGCTCACGCGCCCCCTCAAGCAGTACAATTTCCTGGGCTCAGATTTGGTCTCGCCGAATATCCAAGTGCAGGGGCAATTTCAAGAGTCGGCCTTTCAGGTTGGCGGGCCGTTCAAACAGCCGCTGTCCGCGACCGGCTTCGCCCAGCTCAAGTTGACGGGAGCGTTTCCGCGCTCGTACATCGACGTCAACTTCAACCAGTATTACATGAGCTTTTTGGCGCAACCGAAGCCCGGCGTAGCGGGCCTGCTGTACTACGGGGACCCGACGCACAACTGGGTGCCCGACCACCCGCTCCAGGCGACCGCGACCTGGAACAGCTACCAGAACCGTATCTTCCATTCGCCATTTTTCTTGCGCACGCGCGTCGGCATGGGGATGGCGCACGGCAACCCGGGGCCGGCGCAGTTCTTCGGCAACACCGCCTACCCGTCGGTCTACGACCACCTCGTCGGGTTCAACGTCTCGCTGCCGTCGCTGCGGCTGATCCGCGACCAGACGGGCTACGGACGCGACGTCTATTTCAACGCCTCGTTCGACAAGCAGCGCGATTGGTTTTCGGTGCCGCATCACGTCGACACGACGGTAACGACGTTCTCGCTCAATCGGCAATTCGACCGGCACCTCAACCTGCTGCTCAGTTACACCATCCAGAACCTGAACGACTATTACGGCGCGCATCAGACGGACATCTACCCTCAGCAAATCTACTTCAGCACGCAAACCGGCGACGCATATCCGAGTTGGGCGGCCTTCCGCGGGCAGGCCACGACGCGCTCGCTCGTCGCCGGCCTCTTGTATACACCGAGTACCGCGTTCACGTCGGTCGTTACGCTGCGCAAGAATCACGACTGGCCCGAACCGGTTCCCGGGATGGCGCCGATCTACCAGCAGTTGACCTTTCAAAACAATGGCGTGACGCCGTACGAGGCGAAGTTCGAGGTCCGTTTCCGAGTGAACCGTCTCCTGACGCTCAACGTGTCGCGGTCGTACTTTTTCAACTTCGGCGGGTACGAGCGCTGGACGCCGTTCTTCGGAGTACAGGTGGTCAAATGAATCGGCGCAGGCTCGCATTCGTCGCAGTTGCCGCCTTTGCGGCGGCGCTCGTCGCCGTGTATCCCAATCCGCGCCAGATGCTGCAAGCCGCGACGCCGCCGCCCTTCGCGTCGCCGTTCATCACGCCGCCGCCGCTCAGCGCAACCGCGACGCCGTCGCCCTCGGGACAACTGGTTCGCTTCTCGGGCCAATTGCTCGACTACCGCGCGAATTACGTTTTCTTCACGACCGGTGACGGATTTCGCACCGCGCCGAATCTGAAGATCGACGACCCCGCCGGCGGCGCGACCACGCTCAAACCCGCGACGCGCGTCTTCGCGCGCGCGACCTTCGACAAGGGCAACGGCAGCGTCGTCGAACTCGCGCTCTCCCGGAAGCCGCTGCCGCAAGAAGCGAGCTACGACGCCATCAAGGGGTTTGCCATCGCGAGTTCCACCGCGGCGCCGAATCCGGATCTCAACAGGCCCGGCGCGGGATTCACCGGAAAATTGGTGCTCGTCATCTTCACGGCCGAAGTGCCGCCGAAAACGCCGTTCGGCGATCCGGTCTACATCGCGACCGACGTCAGCGGCTGGAGTGCGACGGCGATCCGCATGGATCGGGTGGACGCGCTACACTATCGCGTTTCGCGCGATTTTGCCTCGGGCACGAAATTCTTGTACCGCTTCACCCGCGGCTCGTGGCAGTCGGCCGAACGCGGGCAGAACGGTCTCGAAGTTCCGCCGCGAGAGTTCAACGTCGGCAACAGCGACGTCCAGCGCGTCGACAAGATCGTCTATCATTGGGGCGACGAGAACCAAGCCGCGCCGGATTTAGGGGGCGGACCGATTCCGTCACCGTTCAATCCGATTCCGTTCAATACGCCGCCGCACAAATAGCGCGGCGCTAACGGCGCTCGCTCTGGTCGCGACCGGCTTCGCCCTGGGCGCGCCGGCTCGAGCGGCCCTGCCGGCGCGCGTGGACGTGCGCGGCGATTCGATCGGTCTCTATACGTTCTCAAGCGCGCCGCTGCTCGCGATCGAAGGGCACGCCGTCGTGACGATCGGCGCGCGCACGATCGTGGCCGACTTCGCGCGCTACGACCTGCGCGCGAATCGCCTCGTCGCAAGCGGCCACGTGGGCGTCCGCAACGGCACCCGCGCTTTTCAGGCTGACGCGTACGCGCTCGACCTCGAAAGCGGGCAGGCGATCGTCCTTCGGTTGGCGCCGGAACCGACATCGCTTGCCGTCGTTGACGACAATATCGCCGCGGCACAAGAGCAGCCGCCGGATCTTTCCACCTTCCGAATGGTCGAGGTGGGCGGCGTCAAGCCGTTTCTTCGCACGCGGCACGCATCGGTCTCGCCGAACGCGACCGTGCGACTCACCCCGGCCTACGTTCCAACCGGACCGGGCCCCGAGCTGCCGCTGCCGTCGTACCTCTACACGATCGCGCAAACGAATTTTTCGCAGAGCGCGCTGCCGGCGGCCATCTTCGATCAGCCGTACCCGCTTTCGGGTACCGCGAATTCGCTCTTAGCCGGACATCTGCGCTACGATTCGCAAAACGGAGCGACCGTCGCGGTGGACGAGCACCTCGTCTCGAGCAACACGGCATATGCGGTCGTTTCGATCATTCCGCTGCGCGGAAAGCGCGTGGACCTCAACGCTTTCACGCAACTGACGCGCGGCGTCACCGAATCGCTGACCGCGACCCGGCTCTACGGCCCGTTCCAAACCAATTTCGCTTCGTCGAACCTCCAGTGGACCAGCCCTTCGAGCCGGACCACCTTGGTCGCGACCCAGTTCGGATCGTCCAACCGTTTCGACGTGACGCTTTCGACGCTCGACCATTTTGTGGCGCCGTTCTTTACGTACAAACTGCAAGTCGGCTACGGATACGATCACAATCCGGGGGCGTTGCCGTTCGCGAACGCGTTTCGCATTTCGACCTACGGGTACGTCGCGTCGCCGAATTTCGTGCTGCCGCTCGGCATTGCCGCCAGCGGAAAATATGAATACTCGCTCGCCGCCTACGATTTTCCGCACGAGGTCACGAACGGAACGCTCACCGCCACGATGTCGCGCCGCGTCGACCGGAACCTCTCGTTCTTCGGACAAGTGTCGTTCGCGCAAACGGCAAATCGTTATCGTGACAATTCGGCCCGGCTGCTCGGGCTTCCCGATCCGACCCTGCCGTTCACGACGCCCGACGGAACAGCGTACCCGGGCTACTTCGCCTACGTCGGACTCAACACGTATCGGACGTATCTTCTCCAAACCACACTGCGCCCGCGCGGCGGCGAGAACAGCGTGCAACTCTCGTTGACGCACACGCGCGACTTTCCGCAATTTCACGGCCTCGGGCGGCCGCCGCTCTACGCGACGCTGGCAGTCACGCAGCGGCTGGGTTCGACGCTCCGCGTGGACATCGCACGCTCGTACGCCTTCGGCTGGGGCGGCCAATACTTCTCGCCGCAGTATTCGCTCAGCATCTCTCCATGAAGTGCGCATCGATTCTCGCGGCCGCCGCAGCTGCCGCCTTCGCAAGCATCCCGGCGCAGGCGCAAACCCCGGCGCTCACCGTCACCGTCGTCGGACAGGTGCTCGCGGTCGGCAACGGCTACCTCGCTTTTACGACGGGCGAAGCGGTGCTGCTCGGTCCGCGTCTCGCCGTGCCGGCGACGCTTTCGCCCGGGACGTTCGTTCGGCTTACGTTCGATCCGGTCACGCACGCGGCGATCGCGCTCGAGCTGCGTCCCAAAGCGCTCGCACCGGGCGATCTCGACGCGGCGCACTTGCCGCGCGCGTACGTCAGCGGTTCGCCCGGGTCGCGTCGCATCGGGCCCCCTCTGCTCGGCGCGGAAGCCGGTGCGGAGCTCGGACGCATCGTCGCCGTCACGATCGACGTGCGCGTTCCCGACAACACGCCGGCCAACGACGATATCTATCTTGCAACCGATCGCACCAATTACGGTCCCGCAGAAATCCGGATGTTGCGGATTGACGCGCGGACGTGGAGTGCAGCCATGAAAGTTCCGGCGGGTACCGTGCTGCATTACGAGTTTACGCGCGGCTCGTTCCCGACGATCGAACGCGACCGGCTCGGCGGCCTCATCGTTCCGCGCGCGTTAATCGCGCGCGCCGATCGAACCTACCACGACGCGGTCGCGCGCTGGGCCGATATTTAAAGGAAGACTATTCCACGCGCATTTCGAGCGTGCGAAAAATCTGCTTGCCGTTCTCCGCCGTCGCGACCACGCGGACCTCGTACGTTCCTCGAAACACCGGCGGCATATTCGCCGGAATCGAAAACGACATGGTGAAGTGCCCGGGCGCTCCCTTGACGAACGCAAACTCGTAGTTCGGAAAAAACCGGTTAACTTGCACCGCACCGCGCACCACGACGATATCCGGACTCGTGCGCGCTTCCCAGTTGACCGTATCGCCGGCGTGCACGACGTGCGGCGTGGCTCGCAGCCAATAGAAGGTAGCGAGCGCAGCCTTCGTCGCGGGCGGCGCGGGGGCGGCGGCGGTCCCAAGCGGCACGGCGATCGCGAGCGCCGACAACAGGAGGACAAGGGCTCGCCTGCGAGCGGTTGAACCCGCTGGCGATGGCATACCGGCCGATCGATCTCCGTCGTCTTGCCGTGACGTCGCTCGAAGAGCGACCGTCGAAAGTCCGCAGCGAAGACGCGGGCCGGACCGTTTCCACCGATGCTTCATTCCGGCAGTGGTTCGACGCATTGCCCAACATCCTCGCCGGAGAGTCGCTGCGCGACCTTGTGGGTCGCACAGCCACCGCGATCGAACGCGGGCGGCCGGTCATGCTCGGCATGGGCGGCCACGTCATCAAGGTTGGCTTGAACTCCATGGTTTGCGACCTCGTCCGGGACGGATTGCTGGCCGCCGTCGTCTCGAACGGCTCGGTGACGATCCACGATACCGAACTCGCGATGGTCGGCAAGACGTCCGAAGATGTGGACACGGCGCTCCAAGACGGCACGTTCGGTATGTCGGGCGAGACCGCCGGCTTCATCCTGGGCGCGATCGCCGAGCGGCGGGAGCTCGGCATCGGCCGCGCGCTCGGCAGCGCCTTGCTCGACCGTGGCGCGCCGCATGCCGAAACGTCGGTGCTCGCGACTTGCGCCGCGAAAGACGTGCCGCTCTGCGTGACGATCGCGATCGGAACGGACATCGTACACGCGCATCCGCAAGCGGACGGCGCAGCGCTCGGCGAAGCGGCGCTCGTCGATTTTCGCGTGCTCTGTTCGGTCGTCGCAGATTTGCTCGACGGCGGCGTGTATCTCAATTTTGGTTCGGCGGTCTTGCTGCCCGAGGTGTTCCTCAAGGCGGTGAGCGTCGCGCGCACCCTCGGTCATCGCGGCGACTTCACGACGGCCGATTTCGATTTCATCCGGCAGTACCGTCCGCTGACCAACGTCGTGCGGCGCCCGCACCTGGGCACTGCCGGTAAAGGCTACTCGTTTACCGGCCATCACGAATTGCTGTTCCCGCTCTTCTGGCAAGCCGTTCGGAGCAGGCTCGCGGGATGAGCCTCATCAGCATCGTCGCGCCGCTCTTCAACGAAGAGAGCAACGTTGCGGAACTCGTCCGCCGTCTGAGCGACCTCTGCGCGCGCATCGCTGCCGGCGGCGACGACTACGAGATCGTCGCCGTAGATGACGGGTCGCAAGACGGCACCCTCGCAGCACTTCACGCGGCGCAACGCGTTGAACCGCGCCTCGTCGTGCTTTCGCTCTCGCGCAACTTCGGCCATCAGATCGCGGCCACGGCCGGTCTCGAAGCGGCGAAGGGCGACGCGATCGTGCTGATGGACGGCGACTTGCAAGATCCACCCGAACTGATCGTGCGGCTCGTCGAGAAATGGCGCGAAGACTACGACGTCGTCTACGCGGTGCGGCGCGTGCGCAGGGGTGAGGGCCGTTTCAAACTCTGGACCGCGCGGACGTTTTATCGCGTGATCCGGCGGTTGACGAACGTCGCGATTCCCGTCGACACCGGGGACTTTCGCTTGATGAGTCGCCGCGTCGTGGACGCGCTCGCCGAATCGCGCGAACGGCACCGCTTCTTACGCGGCCTCGTCAGTTGGGTCGGCTACAAGCAGATCGGCGTTGAGTACGATCGCGATGCGCGTTACTCGGGCGTGACGAAATATCCGTTTTCGAAGATGGTGCGTTTCGCATTCGACGGCATCACCTCGTTCTCGGAAGTTCCGCTGCGGCTCGCGACCTATCTCGGCTTCGGCGTGAGCGTGTTCAGCTTCGTTTATACGATCGTCGTCTTCGTGCTGAAATTTCTCGGACTCAACGAGCCCGGTTACACGTCCACCATGGCCGCGATTCTCTTCTTGGGCGGCGTGCAGTTGATCGGAATCGGCATCTTAGGCGAATACGTCGGCCGCATCTACGAACAGGTGAAAGGCCGTCCGCTCTATCTCGTGGCGAGCCTCGAGCGCGGCTCGCCCGCCGCGGCCTCGGGTCCGCCGCCTGCCTCGGAAGCAATCTCGAAGTAAACGAGCGGCCGCGGTGGCGGCGCGCTATCCGCGAGGCCGTAGGCGGCCAGCACGTCTTCGCCCGACTCTCCGCCGAAAACCGTCGCGAGGACGTCGCCCGCGGTTACCGCGTCGCCGATCCGTTTGTGCACGAAAACCCCGGCCGTCCCGCCGAAGCGCTCGGTCAGCGCGCGCGCGAACAATCCGAGTTTCGGCGCGTCGATCGTCGCGACGAAGCCCGAGCGGTTTGCGCGCACCTCGAGCATACGGGCGTGAGGCCGCAGCGCATCGAGCGCTCCGGGGGCCGCTCCTTGCGCGGCGAGCATCCGTTCCAGCATCTCGTAGGCCGCGCCGGAATCGAGCGCGTGTCGAATCGCGCCGGCGGCATCGCCTGCAAATCCGGCCGTTTCGAGCATCTTGGTCGCGAGGATCGCGCAGAGTGCCAACAAGCGCGGGTCGCGCCGCCCGTTTCGCAGGAAGTCGCGGGCTTCGATCGCCTCGAGACCGGTCCCGATCGCCGGACCGAGCGGTTCGTTCATGTCCGTAACGACTGCAGCACAGCGTCGCCCGAAACTCTCGGCGATGTGCACCATCGTGCGCGATAGCGCTTCGACCTCGCTCAAGTCTTTGAAGAAGGCGCCGCGTCCGACCTTGACGTCGAACACGATGGAGGGCGCGCCGGCAGCGATCTTCTTGGAAACGATGGACGCGGCGACGAGGCCGAGCGATTGCACGGTCGAGGTTCGGTCGCGAAGCGCGTACATACGCTTGTCCGCGGGCACGAGGCGCGCGCTCTGCGCGGCGACCGCGCAGCCCACCGTTCGCACTTGCTCCGCGAACGCTTCGGGAGATAGATCGGTGCGAACGCCCGGTATGGCCTCGAGTTTATCGAGCGTGCCGCCCGTATGTCCGAGCGCGCGGCCCGACAACTTCGCCACGGGAATCCCGCACGCCGCGGCGATCGGTACGACGATCAGCGAGGCCGTGTCTGCGACGCCGCCCGACGAGTGCTTGTCCACGCAGTTCGCGACCGGCGGCGCGAGGGTTTCGCCACTCTCCACCATGGCGCGCGTGAGCGCCGCCGCTTCGGGTTCGTCGATGCCTTTGAAATAGCAGGCCATGAAAAGCGCGGCCAGCTGCGCTTCCTCGATCGCATCGGACATGTACCCCGCAACGACGGCCTGCCACTCGGCATCGTCGAGCGCGGCGCCGTCGCGTTTGCGCGCGATCGTGCGGCGCATGTCGAAGTCACTCATCGGTGTCGGCAGAGTTCGCGAACGCTTGCACGAAGCCCGCAGGGTGAAGG
>JACRTZ010000031.1 GCA_014304965.1 Vulcanimicrobiota bacterium
AGGGACCGTCAATATTGCCGCCGCCGACAACGTTGACGTGCAGGTCGTAGTCAAAAGGATCGATTCCCGAGAGCGCCCGCACGACCGACGACGCGTTGAACACGCTGTCCTTGGCCATCGAGCCTGCCGTGTCGTTGAACCGAATCGTGCCTTTGCGTTTTTCGCCCGCCGGAAAGGCCACGGCTTCGATCTCGATCAGGCTGCCGATGTGGTGCGCGACGCCGAGTCCGAACGTCTTTCCGATTTCCTTCCCACGCCGCGCGCGAACGGGGGTATGTTTGACCAGACGTCCGGAGTGGACGACCTCGACGACGTCCGCCTCCACGATGGAGACGGCCGGCGCCTTATACGTCGCGCTCTTCTTTGCGGCGCCGCGCACGGGGAGCCGCTCGCGCTCGAGCGCGTGCCCGAACGCATCGGCGAGAATTTGCACCGCTTTGCGGCCTTCGATCGTGTAGGTAGCGATCAGGTCGGGCACCCGCCGCGCTAATTTCACACCGAGACGCTTGGCCGCGCCGACGACGATCGCGCGAATCTCAGCCTCGGTCAACGGCTCGAAAAAAACCTCGGCGCAACGCGAGCGGATTGCGGCGTCGATCTCCTCGGGTTCGCGCGTGGTCGCGCCGATCAGCACGAAGTCCGCAGGCGCGCCCTCTTTGAAGAGTTTCTTGACGTAGGCGGGCACGCTCGGGTCGTTGTCGTCGAAGTACGACGATTCAAACTGAAAGCGTTTGTCCTCGAGCACTTTAAGCAGCTTCGCCTGCAGCATCGAGTCCATCTCGCCGAGTTCGTCGATGAACAGAACGCCGGCATGCGCCTTCGTCACGAGTCCCAACTTCGGCTCGGGGATGCCGCCTTCGGCGAACTCCCGACGGCTGCCCTGATAAATCGGGTCGTGCACGCTTCCCAGCAGCGGGTTCGTCGTTTCGCGGGGATCCCAGCGCAGCGTCGCACCGCTCGCTTCGACGAACGGCGCGTCGTCGGCGAACGGCGTATAGCCACGTTTCTTCGCGACTTCGAGCGCGAGGCGCGCGACGGTCGTTTTGCCCACGCCGGGCGGTCCGTACAGGATGACGTGCTGAGGATATGGCGACGAAATCTTGGCGAGCAGCGAGCGAATCGCCGATTCTTGGCCGACCACGTCGGCCAGCGACGACGGGCGCAGCAACTGCAACGCGGTCGTCGAGAGTTTCCGCTTGCCGAGCGTTTCGAGATCTTCGAGCTTCTTCTGCGTCGCCGGCGTTTCGGGGCCGCCGTCCTCGCGAATCGCTTCGAGTTTGAGATCCTTGAGATACTCTTGATGGCGTTCGGACATCTTGAGGCTCACCCGCGATTCGATCTTCTCTTCGACGCTGCGCTGCGCGACGAGATCGGCCAGTCCGTCTTCGACCTCCGCGATCGCTTGACGATACTTGCCGGGCTGCGGCATGCGGTCGAGCGTCGGGTCCTCGAAGACCAACCGTTGCAGCGCCAAAATGCGCTCCGGCAGCAGCGGAGAGCGCATCATCTTGAGCGCGTTTAATTTCCCCGCGCGCAACACCATCTTGTCCGCTCCGATCGCGTCGGAGAGAATTTGATAGAGCGCGGCGACATAGCGCCGCATGCCGTCGTCACCGCCGGTCTTGCGGCGAAAACGTGCTACGTACGCCGGTTCAGCGCCTCGGGCCACCTAGCGTGCCGAATCGGAAATGACGCGACAGCCGCCTTGCCCTTTTCCGCTTCCGCTGCGTTGCTCATCGCTCAAATGGCGCTGCTATTCTTCGCTCTTCGCGCCTTGCGGGAGCGAAAAATTGCTGCAGCTTTGTGTCACCCCATCTTCGGTTCGGCACGCTAGTTGACGGAGGCGACGACCTTGACGGTGGTTTTCGCGACGATGTTCTTTCCGAGGCGAATCTCCACCGGGTAACTGCCGAGCGACTTGATGCTGTCGGGCAGTTCGATTTTGTGCCGGTCGATTTCGATCCCCAGTTCGCGCTGGATGGCTTCGGACACGCTCGCGTTCGTCACCGCGCCGAACAAGCGGCCGTTGCCGCCGCTCTTAGCCGAAACGCTGACCTGCGCCGCTTCCAATTTGGTCGCGATCTCTTGGGCGTTCGCGACCGCTTCCGCATCGCGGCGCGCGTTGGCGCGCCGCTGCTGGTCGAGCAGCGCGAGCGAACCCTTCGAAGCTTCGGCCGCCAAACCGCGCGGCAGCAAAAAGTTTCGCGCGTAGCCGTCGGCCACTTCGAGCACGGTGCCGGTCGTACCGAGCGACTTGACGTCGCTCATCAAGATGACTTTCATGATCGTTACTCGGCGACGAAGGGGAGAAAAGCGATGACGCGAGCGCGCTTGACGGCCACGGTGAGTCCGCGCTGATGGCTCGCACAATTACCGGAAATCCGCCGCGGGAGAATCTTGCCCCGCTCGGAGATATATTTTCGCAGCCGCGCGACATCCTTATAGTTGATGTCGGGCTGCTTGTCCGCGCAAAAGTTACAAACTTTGCGCTTGGGACGCCGCTCTTTTTTTGCGTTACTGCGTTTCTTCGAAGTACTAGCCATTTCAATTGTTCCTTGCCCCAGAGGGGCCATGTAGGTGGAGACGGCTGCGTCGCAAGGCGGTGAGCAACCCTACAC
>JACRTZ010000197.1 GCA_014304965.1 Vulcanimicrobiota bacterium
CGCGCTCGCGCTCAAACACCTGCTCGCGCTACGTTAGCCGACGCGAACCGACAGCATCGAGATCGAGCCGCCGTCGACGCCTTCGACCGGAAACGAAACCACGTCGTCCGGGCGGCGCGCGCCGATGACGTACAGCAGCGGCAAGTAATGATCGGGCGTCGGGGCCGATAACAGCGCGTCGCGCCCGAGCGACTCGTAGTCCACGAGCGGCTCTTGATCGCCGGATTCGAGGCAGCGGCGCGCCTGCGCTTCGAAACGCACGGCCCAGTCGAAGGGCTCGACCGGATGTGCGCCCCACGCAAAGGTATGCAGGTTGTGCACGAGGTTGCCGCTGCCGGCGAGCAAGACGCCTTCGTCGCGCAGCGGCGCGAGCCGGCGGCCGAGCTCGTAATGCACGCGCGGCGCCTGCGTTTCGTCGATGCTCAACTGCACGACCGGCACGTCCGCGTCGGGATAAGCGTGACACAAGACGGACCACGTGCCGTGATCGAGGCCCCACTCGCGCTCGTCGAGCGCGACGTCGAGCGGCGCCAGCAACTCACGAACGCGGCCGGCCAGCGCCCGATCGCCGGGCGCCGGATAGTCGTACCGGTACAACTCGGCCGGAAAGCCGCCGAAGTCGTGAATCGTGCGCGGCCGCGCCATCGCGGTGACGGCCGTGCCCGGCACGTACCAGTGCGCGGAAATCATCAGGATCGCGCGCGGACGCGGGAGCGAGGTTCCGAGCGCCCGCCACGCTTCGGTGTAGCGATTGTTCAAGAGCGCGTTCATCGGGTTTCCGTGCCCGAAAAAGATTGCCGGCATGGAGCCGCTCATCGTCCGTAGTACTCCCCGCGATGCGTTTGACGAGTTCGACCTTCGCCCACGACGGCACGATTCCCAAGGATTGCGCGCACGTCATGGCCGGCGGCAAGAACATCTCGCCGGGTCTCGCGTGGAGCGACGCGCCCGCGGGAACCAAAAGCTTCGCGTTGCTCTGCCACGATCCCGATGCGCCGACGGGAACCGGCTTCTATCATTGGGTGGTGTTCGACATCCCCGCCGCGACCACGGCGTTGGAACGCGGCAACGGCGACGCAAAGTCCGCCGTCCCCACAGGCGCAATGGCGGGCTTCACGGACTACGGCGAAATCGGCTACGGCGGCCCGGCGCCGCCGCCCGGGCCCGCGCACCACTATCACTTCACGCTCTACGCGCTCTCCAAAGAGAAGCTCGAAGGGCTCAACGAGCACACGACCGGCGCGAAGTTGCGCTTCATGATGCGCGACTGCACGCTCGAGCAAGCGACGCTGACGGGGCTGTTCGCCTCGGGCTAATCCGGTTTCCGGCGACGCGCGGCCCGCGGTTCGTCCGTGACGTCGCGCGCCTCGACCACTTCCATGACGCGCAGCGGAAATCGCGGGTCGAAACCGCGCCGGCTACAACGGCCGCAGGACACGTTGGCGGGCGGGCGCCGTTTGCGCAAGATTTCCATGGTGCAGCGATCGCAACGCAGGATGAACCGGCGCGCGCTTTCTTGGCGCGGCCCGGCGGAGCCTAAATCGTGATAGATCGAGCGCATCCCGAGTTCGCGCATCTTCCGTTTGAAGGCGGTGCCGTGGTTGGGGTTCTGCCCGCGCGCGAAGAGCCAGGCGTGAATCATCTCGTGCAACAACGTTTCTTCCAATGCTTCGGGGTGCCGCTCGAAATGTTTGGGCGAGAGTTCGATTAGCGGCGGCTTATACGTGACGCGCCCGGCCAAATTCCCGAAGCGCGCGTTGTAGGCGATCCGGTGCGCCGGAATTTCTCCACCGAAATGCTCGTTGTTGAAGCGCGCAAACAGCAGTTGCAGTTCTGAGACGTCGGGCAGCACGTTGTCGAGGCTTTGCACGCGCGCGAGAGAACCTTCCTGCTCGTGATCAATCAACCGCGCGGGCGCGGACTGCCCTCGGCTCTTTCGTTCGGCATCACCCTCGCCGCCGGCGTCGTTCTCGTCGCGATCGTCGGATGGTTCTTGCACACCGGCTCCGCAACGACCGGCGCGGCGCTCGGACCGGCGGCCGACGTGACCGCGCCGCTCGAACGTGCGGCCGGAAACGGCGTCGGCGGCGGGACGCCTGCGCAAGCGGCGGCCGGTCCGCCCGCGCCGGTGCAACGGATACTGACCGAACTGCGCACGCGCGTCGCGCGCAACCCGAACGACGCGGACGCGCTCGCGGGCCTGGCGGGCCTCTATGCCGATGCCGGGAAGTTCCCGCAGGCGCTACCGTACTATCGGCAGACGCTCGCACTGCGGCCGAACGACGCACGTTTGCGCACGGATTACGCAAGCGCCCTCCACGGCAGCGGCGACGACCCCGCGGCGCGGCGTGAAGCCGAACGCGTCCTGCGCGCGCAACCGGACTTCGAACCGGCGCGCGCCGTGTTGCGCGCGGTTGGCGGCTGACGTGAACGTGTATGTCTCGGCCGACATGGAAGGCACGGCGGCGGTCTCGTCGTGGACCCAGTGCGACCCGAAGAACACCACCGAATATCCGTACTACCGCCGCTTGATGTCGCGCGAAGTGCGTGCCGCGATCGACGGCGCCCGCGCGGGGGGCGCCACGGGCGTGCTCATCAACGACTCCCATTCTGCCATGCGCAACATTCTTTGGGACGAACTGCCCGGCGACGTCCGGATGATCTACGGAAACCGCAAGCCGTTTTCCATGAGCGAGGGCATTGACGGGACTTTTTCGGCCGCCTTTTTCACCGGTTATCATGCCGGGATCGGCGAGGCCGACGGCACCCTCGATCACACCTATTCCCCCGACACGGTGTACGAGGTGCGCGTCAACGGCATTCGCTGTAGCGAAACGACGCTCAACGCTGCGGTACTGGGATTGCACGGGGTCCCGGTCGCGCTCGTGACGGGCGACCGCACGACGGTCGAGAGCGCGCGCGCGCAATTGCCGTGGATCGAAGGCGCCGTCGTCAAAGAATCCATCGGGCGTTACGCCGTCAACTCGGTCTCGCCCGCCGCCGCTTGCACCATCATTCGCGAAGCCGCCGAACGCGCGGTGCGGCGCGTCGGCGACATGCAGCCGTTCCGCTTCGATTCACCGGTGACGCTGGAGATCGCATTTACCGGCACCCAGAATGCGGACTTCGCCGAGTTGATTCCGGGCTTCCAACGAACCGGCGGCCGCAGCGTGCGCTTCCTGCACGACGATTACGCCGTCGTCTTCAAGGCCTTCGTCGCGGCGTTTCGCCTCGGCGGGGCGGCGAACGCTCCGGTTTAGCGCACCCGTGCGCGTCTCGTACCAGGGCGAGCCGGGCGCCTTCAGCGAGGACGCCGCTCGTTTGCTCGTCGCCGGTTGCGAGCCGGTCGCGTGCGCGACGTTCGACGACACCTTCGCCGCCGCGGCCTCGGGACGCACGGACGCCGCGTTGCTGCCCGTCGAAAACTCGATCTCGGGCGCGGTTCCGCGCGTCTACGATCTCTTGTGGAACGATCCGGCGCTGACGGTTCACGACGAGATCGTCTACCGGGTGGTCCAGAATCTTATCGCCCTGCCGGGCGCGGCGCTCGAAGCACTCGAGGAGGTTCGCTCGCACCCGGTCGCGCTCGAACAGTGCCGTAACTTTCTGACGGCGCATCCGCGCCTGCGCGCGACCGCCGTGGCCGACACGGCCGGCGCCGTTCGCGAGATCGTGCGCTTGGGAGACCGCGCCCTCGGCGCAATCGCTTCCGCAGCGGCGGCCGAAACGTACGGAGCGACCATTCTCCAGCCCGGTATCCAAGACGTTGCCGCGAACTTCACCCGTTTCTTCTTGCTCCGCCCGGGTCGCGCCGCCGCATCGCGAGCGGGTCGCGCCTGCATCGCACTCGTGCTCGAGCACAAACCCGGCGCGTTGCGCCGCGCGCTCGGTGCGTTCGCCGAACGCAACGTCAATCTGCGCTCGATCGTATCGCGCCCTTCGCTTGACGAACCGTTTACCTATCGCTTTTATCTCGAGATCGAGGGCGCTCCCGAACAACTCGCCGCGGCGCTCGGTATCGTCACCGGGACGATCCGCGTCCTGGGTGCGTACTAAGGGCGGCGCTTTTCGCGATCGTGGTCGTCCCAAGCATCGCCGTCAGCCGCGCGTAGTGCCGCGAATGCTCGACAATCGGGACGCGTCGAGGCCTCTCGGCGCGCGCGAGCGCGACTTTCGTCGGAGTTAGTTGTCGGATGGCAGATCGTGTTTGGCGTAGACGCGCAGTTCCGCGATGTCGCGCGGAAAGAGCAACCCGAGTGTCCAGTCCACCGTGACGCGCAAGCGGCGATCGATGCCGGGCAGCCGCGCAAGATAGTACGTGCGCCATAGCACCCACGCGAGAAATCCCGTCAGTAAATATTTTCCACGAATGCCGGCGACGCCGCGGCGCCCCCCGAGCGACGCCATCATGCCGATAGCCTCGAATGCGAACGGCTTCGTCGCGCGGCCGCGCAACGTCGCAACGATGTTCCGCGCGAGCACCGGTCCTTCACGGATCGCGTGCTGCGCCGTCGCCGGATACGCCGTGCCGTCGGCCCGCAGGATGGACGCGCAATCGCCGAGCGCCCACACGCCTGACCGGCCTTTCACCGAGAGATCCGGTTGGACGGCAAGGGCGCCGCGCGCGTTCGCGGTCGGCAACGCGGCGACGACCGGCGACGGGCGCACGCCCGCGCTCCACACGATCGTCGCCGCAGCGATCGTCGTTCCGTCTTTGAGGTGCAGGCCCTCAGCATCAACCGATGCGACCGGCGCGTTCAGCAACACGCGAACGCCCCGACGTTCGAGTGAAAGCGCGCTGTACTCGCCCATGCCGACTTGCAGCTCGGGAAGTAATTTCGCTCCGGCTTCGATCAGCGAGATGGAAATTTCCGCCTCAGCGATCGACGGATAATATCGTCCGACGCTCTTGAAGAAGTCCACCAATTCGCCGGCGGCTTCGACGCCGGTAAAGCCTCCGCCGACGAACGCGAACGCGAGGAAACGCCGCCGCTCGGCTTCATCTTGCGACACCGCCGCGCGCTCGAGCATCGCAATCGTACGATTGCGCAAGCGTTCGGCGTCTTCGAGGGTCTTGTACGGCAACGTGCGCTCGGCGACGCCCGGCAGCCCGAAGGTCGAGGTCGTGGACCCGAGCGCGAAGACGACGTGATCGTATTCGATCGTCCGGCGCGAACCGTCGAGCGGGTGTTCGACGTCGATGCGGCGGCTCTCCAAGTCCACGCCGGTGACCCGGCCCAAGATGAAGCGCGTTCGCCGCAGTTGCGCACGAACCGGCGTGACGATGTGGCGCGTTTCGAGGTTGCCCGATCCGACTTCGGGCAGCATCGGCGTGAATACCGAAAAGTTTTCGTCGCTCACCAGCGTCAGCTCCGCTTCGCCGGGATGCAGCAGCCGTTCGAGCGTGCGCGTCGCCGTCAGGCCGCCGAAGCCTCCGCCCAAAATCGCGATGCGTGCCGCCGTCACGCGGGCGCCCTGTCCGGGTCGAACGGCAGCGTCCAGCTTCGCGCCAGGCGATCGAGTTCGATGGCGCGACGCGCATATCGTAAGGCGTTTCCGACATCACCCGGAGCACGTCGTCCGTGGCGCGACACAACATACCACACGAGCACGGCGTTGCGGCGGATCATCAAATCGGGAAGCAATTGAAGCTCCTCGCGCCCGAGCGGCGCCGTTGCGTGGTAAGCGGCCGCGAACGCGCCGGCGGCGCCGGGATCGAGCGGCCCGTCGCGATCGGTGCGAGCGTACGAGTCGGCGCCGGCGGCCACGTCGTACGCGCGCTCGCTCTCGTGCGCGAAGTCGAAGTCGATCAATCCCACAACGGAACCATAACGCTCCACGACGTTGTCCGGATGCGGATCCCCGTGCAGCGTTGCGAGCGGCAACGCTCGAATGTGGGGCGCGATCCGGGCGATCGCCCCCGAGACCGCCACCATCAGGTCGTCCCACGGCAAGCGACGCGCGATGAGCGGATCGCCCGACATCGCGAGCAGGCGATTGCGCACCCACGCGAGCGCGCCGAGGCTGCGCGTCCCGCGCGGCCGAGCCGGGTGAAAGTCCGCCATGGCGAGATGGAATCGCGCGAGGACGGCTGCAAACGCGGCGGCGGTGTTTTGGTCGCCCGTTTCGCCTTCGATGAACGGGACCGCGCCGACGAAAGCGCCGTCTTCGAACAGGATGCTGTCGCCGTCCGGTACGGTCAGCGGAGCGACGACTTCGGTCATCCGGGCCGCGGCGTGACGCATCACCGCATGTTCGAAAAAGACCGCGCGCCGGGTGACGTGTAAGCGCCCATAACGCCGGACGACGACGCTCGAACCGTCCTCGCGAAACGCGCGCCAACTTTCGTTGCTGTAACCGCCTTCAAGGGGCTCGGCGCGAAGCGCGGGCGCTCCGAAACGTCCCGCCACGGCCACGGCCTCGGTCTCGGTCACGCAGTCCGGCCCTTAGGGAGCCGGAGAGGCCGAGCGCGAACGTCCGGAGCGTGCACGAACTTCAACGGATGACGCGCGAAGTGCGGGGCGAGCAACCGCCGCAGCAGCCGCGCTCCAACGGAAATGTCGCTAAAGGCCTGGGCGCGGCAACCATCGGCTTGGGCATTTTCTTCGCGAAGTTCAAAACGCTCTTCTTCCTCTTGCTCAACTTCAAATGGATTGCCATCGGCGCCAAATTCTTGCTCAGCGGTGGGAGTTTTCTCGCCTCCGTTTGGTTTTACGCGCTGTTTTGGGGCTGGAAGTTCGCGCTGCTCTTCGTCCTCCTGATCCTCGTGCACGAACTCGGCCACGCCGCGGCCGCGCGCATGTACGGAATGCCCGTTTCGCTGCCGTTCTTCATTCCGGGATTCGGCGCGTTCGTGACCACGACGGGCCCCTCCACGCCGGTCCAGAGCGCGTACGTTTCGCTCGCGGGCCCCCTCGTCGGCGGCCTCGCGTCGTTCGCATGCTATACCTACGGCGTCGTGACCGGCGACCACTTGTGGCTCGCGGCAGCCTACACGGGCTTTCTTCTGAACCTCTTCAACTTGTTTCCGGTCGGTTTTCTCGACGGCGGCAAAATCGCCGCCGCTATCTCGCCGCGCATCTATATCGTCGGTCTGGTCGCCTTCGTCGCAGCCGTGCTCGCGTTGCACTGGTTCAGCCCGGTCATCCTCCTCGTCGTCATGTTCAGCATCCCGCAGGCGATCGCGGCCTTCCAAGGCCGATTCGACCCGGCCTACGCGGCGCTGACGTTCGCGGAACGCAGCGGCGTCGCGGTCGCCTATTTCGGCCTCGCCGCGCTGCTCGGCATCGCGATGCTGACGTCGTACCAGCCGGTGCCTCACGCCTGACGCCGCCAAGCGCGCGGCGTTTTTCGCCGGCGCGCTGCTCGCCCTTGCCCTCGCCGTCAGCGTAGCGCGACCACCGTCCACGCCCGGACCGCCCTTGCGCGATTTTGAATCGTATTGGGCGGCGGGCGTCGCGCGCACCGACGGCGACGACCCCTACTCGCGGAATATTCGACGCGCCGAACGCGCCGTACCGGGCGTGGACGCAACGCGCGAGGAGACGCTCCCATTCGTCGGACCGCCGTTCGGCCTCGTCGTTTGGGAACAATTCGCGCGCACCGGGTACGCCCGCGCCGCGATCGTGTGGAGCGCGGTGCTCGGGATCGCCTTCGTTACGCTCATCGTCGGAAGCCTCGCGCTTGCCGGCGGCCGCACCGGCGCGGTGGAAGTCGGCGCAGCGCTCGTACTTGGTGCCGCTTTCGGGCCGGTGACGAGCGGGCTTGCACTCGGCCAGGTCGCGATTGTGGCCTGCGCCGCCAACGTTGCGGCACTGCTCGCACTTCGAAGGCGCAATGTGCTCGCCGCGGCGACCGCGGCGCTCGTCGCCGCATTCCAGCCGAACGTCGCGATTGCGCTCGCGGCACGGTTGGGCGACCGTCGCGCCGCAATCGCGCTCGTTCTCGGGGCCGCCGTCGCGATCGGCGGCTCGCTCGTCGCCGCCAGAGGCCTCGATGGCGCGCTTCACTACCTGGCCGTGTTGCGCGATCATGCGGCCGCCGAACGTTTCATCGCGATTCAGACGACGCCCGCCGCGGTCGCGCGCGCCTTCGGCCTGCCGGCAGAAATTGCGACGGCGGCCGGCCTCATCGTCGCGCTCGCGGTTCTTGCGGTGCTCGCGCGCCAATGCTGGTCGCGCCGCTTCAACGGGGTCGAGCGCTACGCGCTCGCGGCGGCGGCGCTGCCGCTCGCGTGGCCGTTCGCACACGAACACGACTTCGCGCTCGTCTTTTTCCCGGCGGTGCTGACGGTGCGCCGCGCGAACGATCGCATCGCGCCGCTCGCGGCGCTCGGAGCGTTGCTCATCGCGGTGGATTGGCTGGGTTTCGCGCAGCGGCCGCTCGCCGGCGTTCAGATGCTCCTGCTCGCGATTGCTGCCGGGCTCGCGATGGCGCTCCTTCGCCCGCCGGCATCCGCGGCGAATTTCGTCTTCGCCCGCACCGTGCTCGGTGTCTTCTCGCTGCTGCTGTTCGCAGCGTCGAAGCTGGCGCGCGACCACCCGCTGCCGATTTGGCCGGATGCGTTACCGGCCGCATTCACGGTCAACGCGCATTTCCCGATCGCGGCGGTCTGGGCGCTCGAACAGCACGCCAGCGGCATAGACGCGCTCGATCCGGTGTGGGGCGCGTTGCGCGCGCTGTCGCTAGCGGGCTGTGCGGTCTTGTGGTATGCCGCGAGCCGAACGCTTAGCGCTCATGGGCCCATCGTCCAGGACGCGACGTTCCAAAAGATCATGGACGGCCCCGCCGCCGGGCCGCGCAGGTCGTCGTTGTATACGAGCCGGTCGCTGCGCTGCGAAATGACCATCGTCGGCGCATCGTTCGCTAAAATCGTTTGCGCTTGCATGAGATCGCGCTTGCGGCGCTCCCGGTCGTACGTGCGTAGCGCGTCCTTTGCGAGGCGATCGAACGCGCGATTGCAGTAGCCGAGATAGTTTTGGCCTTTGGGGGAAATGCTGTCGCAGCCGTAGAGGTTGAGCGGCTCGGGTTCGGGCGCCAGGCTCCATGCATACGACGCCATGTCGTAGTGGCGCTTGGCGACGATGCCTCCGGCCGCATAGCCCGCGAAAAGCGTATTCGTCGGATAGCGAAAATACTCCAACTCGACACCGAGCTTCGTATAGACGCTCTGCAGAATCAAGACGCGCGTGTCGAGGCCGATGTTGCCGACGTTGCCCGCAAAGCGCAGACGCATCGTCTCGCCGTTCTTGTGGCGCAAACGGTCCGTGCCCATCTTCCAGCCCGCCTCGTCGAGCAGCTTGGCCGCTTTCGCCGGATCGAACGGATAACGGGCGACGTTCGGATTGTACGCCCAACTCAAGTGCGAGATCGGCGTCCACTCCCGGCGGCCGATGCCGTGATCCACGGTGCGCCACATCTTGTCGAGGTCGGCGCCGTAGATCAGCGCGCGCCGCACGCGCACGTCGCGCAGGGTGGGCGTCGTCACGTTGAAATCGATGTGCCCGTACGAGGTCGTATCGTGCTCGGCCATCCGGACGTTCGGCACTTCCCGCAGGAGCGGCTGCTGATAGTTCGGCGCGCGGACGTAGAGGTCGAGCTCATGCGAGCGTAACTGCGAGAGCACCGTGTTCGCGTCCGGAATCACTTTGAAAACGACGCGTTTGAGTTTCGGCACACCGCCCCACCAGCGGTCGAACGGCTCCATCACGACCTGGCTGCCGCGATCCCAGCGCACGTACTTGAAGGGACCCAAACCGACCGGCAGCGCGTTGTAGACTGCCTTGTTGATGTCGGGTACGTGTTCGAGAAGATGTTTCGGCAGGATGGCCGGGTTGCCGACCGGCGTAAAGAACACGTTGACGAAGGGCGCGTACGGCCGCTTCAGGCGGAAGATCGCGGTGTGCGGATCGGGCGTGTCCACTCGGACGATCTCGTCCCAACCGCGGCGCGTCAGCACGTTCGTGCGCGCATCGAGGATCGTCTTGACGGTGAAGGCCACGTCGGCCGACGTGAACGGTGCGCCGTCGTGCCACACGACGCCGTGCCGCAACTTGAACGTCAGCGAGCGGCCGTCTTTGGAGATCAGCCCGTTGGCCGTCGTCGGGAAGGTCACACACAAGCTCGGGACCGGTTCGTTGCGGTCGTCGAACAAGAAAAAGTAGCCCATCGTGAAGGCCGACAGATCGTTGACGATCGTCTGCGTGGAGAGCAGCGGGTTCAGGTTGTCGAGATCTTCGCCGTCGGCCCAGCGCAGCGTTCCCGGAATCGTCCAGGCGTGCGCGCCGCCGTGGGCAGCCCCGCCGATGTGCGTGCAGCCCGACCCGGCAACGGCCGAGCACAGCGCGAGAGCGTACGCGAGGACGCGCGTCGCTGCGCGCAGATTCACGCGCTCAGCGCGACCGTGAAGACGATCCCCGCAAGAAAGCGCAACATCCCAGCGCTCCCTATATGTCCACGAGAAGCATGTCGTCGAAGGGCGAAACGGCATTGGGATGCCAGTTCTTCAGATCGGTATTGTACGCGTACGTTTCCTTGCGCGCCGCCAGAACGATCGTTGGGACGTCCTTGTAGATCTGCTCTTGGATGAACTTGATGTCGGCCGTGCGCACCGCCGGATCGTAGCTCGCCTGCGCCTCGGCGAGCTTCTTCGTCACCGCGGCGTTGCAATAGCGTGGATCGTTCTGCCCTTTGGGCGGGATCCGATCGCACGAATACAGGTTGGTCAAATCCATGTTCGGATCGGTGCCCCAAGCGAAGAACACGATATCGAATTTGCCCGAGTACATGATCCCGCCGCTCTGCGCGGGCGCGAACATCATCGCAGCCAAGTAACGCTTGACGACGAAGTCCGCGCCGATCTGCTTCCACCAGCCGCCCATCATCGCGAGCTCGGTGTCCGTGTCGGGCGACCCCGTCGAGCTCGCGAGTTCGAGGCTCAACCGCCGGCCGTTCTTCGCGCGAATTCCGTCGGCGCCTCGAACCCAACCCGCCGCATCGAGAATCTCGTTTGCTTTGGCAAGATCGAACCGCACGAGCGGCAGATCTTCGTGGAATTTGCTGGCTGGGGGCACGACCGATTCCTGGATAATGTACAGGCCGTTGCGCACTTTGTCGTTGAGGGCCGCACGATCGGTCGCATAGCGCAGCGCTTCGCGCACCGCCGGGTCTTTCATCACCGGGCGCTCCATGTTGAAGTCCATGTGATCGAAGTAGTAACTCGGATTCAGCAGAACCTGGACGCCCGAAATCGCTTTCAATTGCGGCACGAAGTGCGGTGAGACCGGCATCCACAAATCGAGTTCGTGGGTGCGCATTTGCTCGAGCACCGTATTGCGGTCGGGGATGATCTTGAAGACGACCTTTTGCAGCTTCGGCACGCCCCGCCAATACGTCGGATTGGGCACCATCGTCACCGAATCGCCGCGCTTCCAGCTCTGGTACTTGAACGGCCCGATCCCAATCGGCAGCGAATTGTACGGCACGTTGTTGAGGCTGTCGTAGGCCTGCAAGATGTGCTTGGGCATGATCGCCGGGTTCGCGCTGGCCGTTGAAAAGAACGTCACCAGATAGGACGAGTACGGCTTGCGCAGATGGTAGACGACGGTGTATTTGTCCGGCTCGTCCACCTTGTCGATCAACTCCCAGCCGTCCTGACTCACGACGTTATTCTTGGGATTCTTCACCTGAGCCGTCGAGAACACGACGTCGTCGGCGGTGAACTCGACGCCGTCCGACCACGTGACGCCCTTGCGCAGGTGCCAGGTGATGGTCTTACCGTCTTTGCTGACGCCGCCGTTCGCGAGCGTTGGAATTTCGGTGATGAGTTCCGGGACCGTCGGCTCGGAGTTCGTGTCGGTGCGCACCAGCCACGCCATCGTCATCTGCGCCATGTAATCCACGACGGCTTGGGTTACCGTCAGAGGGTTGAGGCCGACGATGTCTTCGGCCGACGAGAAACGCAAGACGTGCGGCTGCGTGTATGCATGACGTTCTCCGCCGCCCCCGGGGCTCGTACCGACTTTCGTGCACCCGGCGAGAAGCGAGCACGCGATGCCGGCCGCGAGTAGCCGCTCAATTGCGACCTTCATTTAGATGTCCACGTTCATGAAGTCGTCGTACGCCGAGACGGCGTTCGGATGGAAGCCCTTGAGATCCGAATTGTAGGCGAAGATGTCTTCAGCGATGTTCAGCACGTATGTGGGGACGTCGGCCACAATCGCCTGCTGAACGATGTCGTCCAACTTCTTCTGCTTCGCAAAGTCGTACGTCAACTTCTCACCGGTCATGGCTTCGTCGGCCTTCTTATTGCACCAGTGAAGACTGTTCTGACCGCTGGGGGTAAATTCGGCGCAGCCGTAGATGCTCGATAAGTCGCCGGTCGGCGAAAGATACCAGGCAAACAAGATTGCATCGAATTTGCCGGTGTTGATAATGCCGCCCTCGCTCACTTGGGCAAACATGAGGCTCGGCGGATATTCCTTCCGATCGAGCTGAACGCCGATTTGCCTCCACCAGCCGCGGATCAATTCGAGCCGCGCATCGGTGTCGGGGCTGCCGCTATTCGAGACGAAGGTTACTGCGAGCCGCTGACCGTCCTTGACGCGCACGCCGTCTTGACCCATTTTCCAGCCGGCTTGATCGAGCAGAGCATTTGCGCGCGAAATATCCCAGGGCGTTCGCGGAATGGATGGATCGTAGAATGGGCTCGCGGGCGAAATAATGCCGTCTTGTACGCGCCCCACGCCGTTGCTGATCTTATTGATGAGCGTCTGGCGGTCAATCGCAATGGACAGCGCCTTGCGCACGCGCACGTCTTTGAAGATTGGGCGGTCGAGGTTGAAATCGAGATGGCTGAAGGCGTAGCTCGGCTGCTTGACCGCCGTGATGCTCTTAATCGCTCGCAAGCGGTTCCAATAAGCGGCCGCACCGACCATCCACATGTCGATCTCGCCGGTTTGCAGGCTGTTCACGACCGTGTCGCGGCTCGGGAT
>JACRTZ010000216.1 GCA_014304965.1 Vulcanimicrobiota bacterium
CGTCTGGGCCGCGCTCGAGAGCATGGCCGCGCGCCTGATTACGACGCTCGCCGCCGACGACGAAATCGCCGGCCTTCGGCGGCTGTTCTCAACTTTCCAGAACGGTCAGGTCGGGGCGCACATCGACGAGTACTCCGAGGCGAACATCGACTTCCATCAGGCCATTATCGAAATGTCCCGCTCGGACGTGCTCAAGCGACTGGCGGATACGCTCTTCATTCATATGCGAGCGATCCGGCACCGCACGATCGTCGAAGACCATCGGTTTGAGCGCTCGATCATCGACCACATGCATATCATCGAAGCTCTCGAGGCTCGCGATACCCCTCTGGCCGAGCAACTGGTGCGCGACCACGCTCTCGAGCTGGCCGAGCACGTCGAACGCCACGCCCACTACCTTAAATAGGCCGCCTGCTCGGAAAGCTCGCGGCGCCAGGAGGCGAAGCTCGTCGACCTTCAACTTGAGAATAGGAACGCCCCAGCGCCCTGGCATAATGTATACCTGAGCAAGCACTCATCTTGGCGGACGCTTCGCACGCGTCGAGGAGCAACGTAATGGCACAGACCGCCCCCGGAGTTTCCAGCCTGCCGCAAATGGACCAGCCCGCTCCGGAAAAGATTTCCGGCGGGCACCTCGTCGCGAAAGCCCTCAAAAACGAAGGCATCGACGTTATTTTCACACTGTGCGGCGGTCACATCATCGACATCTACGACGGCTGTATCGATGAAGGCATCAAAATCATCGACGTCCGCCACGAGCAAGTCGCCGCGCATGCGGCCGACGGCTACGCGCGCGTGACCGGCAAACCCGGCTGTGCGGTCGTAACCGCCGGCCCCGGAACGACCGATGCAATCACGGGCGTTGCGAACGCCTTCAGGGCAGAGAGCCCGATGCTCCTCATCGGCGGACAAGGCGCGCTCAACCAGCACAAGATGGGTTCGCTTCAAGATCTTCCGCACGTCGACATGATGAGGCCGATTACCAAGTTCGCTTCGAACGTCGTGACGACCGAACGCGTAGCGGACATGTGCGCGATGGCCTTTCGCGAGTGTTTCAACGGCGCGTACGGGCCGTCGTACCTCGAAATCGGGCGCGACATTCTCGACGCGAAGGTCGATCTGTCGAAAGCCGTCATTCCGAAGGCCGGCCATTATCGCGCGTCGACGAAATCCATCGGCGATCCGCGCGACATCGAAAAACTGGCCGACATTCTCTCGAAGGCCGAACGGCCGTGCGTGCTGCTCGGAACGCAAGTCTGGACGACCCGCGGCACCGACGCCGCGATCGAGTTCGCGCGCAAGCTGAACGTCCCGGCGTTCATGAACGGCGCCGGCCGCGGAACGCTGCCGCCGGGCGACCCTCACCACTATCAGCTCACGCGATCCTACGCGTTCGAAAAAGCCGACGTCATCATCATCGTGGGAACGCCGTTTGATTTCCGCATGAGTTACGGCAAGCGCCTCAAAGCGCCGACCATCGTGCAAATCGACATGTCGTACGCAACGGTCGGAAAGAACCGCGACATCTCGCTCGGCCTCGTCGGCGACGTGGGCGCGATTCTGGCGGCCGTGACTCAGGCGTCTTCCGGCCGCATCGACAACGGCGCGTCCCGCCGCAAGTCGTGGCTCGAAGAACTGCGTGCGGAAGAAAACCGCTTGATCGAAGTGCGGATGCCGAAGATCAAAAACGACACGACGCCCATCCACCCGTTACGCCTGGCATACGAAATCAACGAGTTCATGACGGAGAACACGATCTTCATCGGGGACGGCGGCGACGTCGTGACGAGCGCGGGCGGCGTCGTGCAGCCCAAACGGCCGGGCCATTGGATGGATCCGGGACCCCTCGGCACGCTCGGGGTCGGCGTTCCGTTCGCGATGGCGGCCAAGTTCGCGCAACCCGAAAAAGAAGTGCTCTGCCTCTTCGGTGACGGCACGTTCTCGATGACGGGCTGGGACATGCAGACCTGCATCCGATTCGGGTTGCCCTTCATCGGGATCGTCGGCAACAATTCGTATATGAATCAAATCCGCTTCGGTCAGATTCAGAAGTACGGCAAAGAGCGCGGCGACGCCGGCAACTATCTGGGCGATGTCAAGTACGACCTGTTCGCCAAGATGCTCGACGGCTACGGCGAGGAAGTGCGCGATCCGCGCGAGATTCGGCCCGCGCTCGAACGCGCGCGCGAATCGGGCAAGTGTTCGCTGATCAACGTCTGGATCGATCCCGACGCTTTCGCGCCGGGCACGATGAACCAGACGATGTACAAGTAGTGCACAACGGCGCCGCCTCAAACGCAAAAGCGCTCGACGGAATCCGCGTCCTGGACATGACGCACGTCCAGGCCGGTCCGTCGGCGACGCAGATCCTGGCGTGGCTCGGGGCCGACGTCATCAAGGTCGAGCTGCCCGGTCGCGGCGACATCACGCGCGGTCAACTGCGCGACGTGCCGAACGTGGACAGCTTGTACTTCACGATGCTCAACTGTAACAAACGCAGCATCACGCTCAACACGAAAACCTCCGACGGCAAGGACATCTTCACGCGCCTGCTGCGTCATTGCGACGTTTTGGTCGAGAATTTCGGCCCGGGCGTGCTCGATCGCCAAGGTTTCTCGTGGGAAAAGATTCAGGCAATCAACCCGCGTATGATCTATGCATCGATCAAAGGCTTTGGGCCCGGGAAGTACGTGGACTTCAAAGCCTACGAAACCGTCGCGCAAGCGATGGGCGGCTCGATGAGTACGACCGGCTCGGAAGACGGCCCGCCGACCAGCACGGGCGCGCAGATCGGCGACTCGGGCAACGGTATTCACACGGTCGCGGCAATCCTCGCTGCCGTCATCCAGCGTACGCACAGCGGTCGCGGCCAGCGCGTCCAGGTCGCCATGCAGGACGCGGTCCTCAATCTGTGCCGCGTGAAGATGCGCGATCAGCAACGCCTAGCCCACGGTCCGCTGCGCGAATATCCCAACAAAGAGTTTTCGGACTACGTTCCGCGTTCGGGCAATGCGTCGGGCGGCGGGCAGCCGGGTGCGGCCGTCAGGTGTAAGCCCGGCGGCGCAAACGATTACGTGTACGTGATTATTCAGCCGCACGTTTGGGAGCCGCTGGCGAACATGATCGGCCGGCCCGAACTTGTCACAGATCCCGCCTACGCCACGCCCGAAGCGCGGCTGCCGCACCTCGACGAAGTATTCGCCGTCATCGAAGCGTGGACGCAGAAGTTCGGCAAGTTCGAAGTGCTCGACAAACTCAACGAAATCGACGTGCCGTGCGGTCCGATCCTCAGCACCAAAGACTTGCTCGAAGACGAGTCGCTTGCCGGGCGCATGATCGTGGACATCGAGCATCCCGAACGGGGGACGTTTAAGACCGTCGGCTGTCCGCTGCAATTGTCGGATTCGCCCGTGGACTATCGCCGCTCGCCGCTGCTCGGCGAACACAACGAAGAAATTCTCACCGAGATCGGCTACGACACCGGTCACCTCGACGAACTGCAATCAGCCGGCGTTCTGTAAGGAGAAAGAGCCATGCTTCTAGAGCGCGGAACCCGCGACAAAGCCGCCGTCCAGTCCGTATTGGACGGCGTCAAAGCCGAGAATCGCACCTCGCTAACGGCACCCGAAGCGAAAACCGTCTGCGACGCATACGGCATTCCGGTTCCCCAAGAAGGCTTGGCCACGTCGGCCGACGAGGCCGTGAAGCTCGCCGAGGGCATGGGCTTCCCGGTCGTGATGAAGATCGTCTCGCCGGACATCCTGCACAAGACCGAGGCGGGCGGCGTCGTGGTCGGCGTTTCGAGCGGCGATGCCGCACAGCGCGCGTACGACCAGATCGTTTCCAGTGCGAAGAACTATAAAGCGGACGCGTCGATCGTCGGCATCCAAGTGCAGCAGCAACTGTCGGCGGCGCAGGAAGTCATCGTCGGCGCGATCAGCGATCCGAGCTTCGGGAAGTTAATTGCGTTCGGCCTCGGCGGGGTGCTCGTCGAAGTGCTCAAGAACGTTACGTTCCGGCTCGCACCGGCCTCGCGCGAGGATGCGCTCTCCATGCTCGACGGCATCCAGGCGGCCGAGATCCTCAAAGGCGTCCGTGGCGGCGCTGCCGTTTCCCGCGACGCGCTCGCCGGCATCATCGAAAACGTTTCGGCCCTCGTCACCGACTTTCCGGAAATCTCGGAAGTCGATCTCAATCCGATCTTCGCTCGGCCCGACGGCGCGACCGCGGTGGACGCGCGCGTCATACTCGACTGGAATCCGACGCCGCGGCCGAAACAGCATTCGCGCGACGACATCGTGCGCGCGATGAATCGGATCATGCGGCCCGACGCGGTCGCCGTCATCGGCGCTTCGTCCGAAGATGGCAAGATCGGCAACTCCGTGATGAAGAATCTCATCAACGGCGGCTACAAGGGCCAGATCTTCCCGGTCAATCCGAGCGCCGACGAGATTCTCGGGTACAAGGCCTACAAGTCCGTCAAGGACGTGCCGCAAGAGATCGACGTCGCCGTTTTTGCGATTCCGGCGAAGTTCGTCGCGGCCGCGCTCAAAGAGTGCGGCGAGAAAAAGATCGCGGGTGCCGTACTTATTCCGTCCGGCTTCGCCGAAACCGGCAACGTCGAAGGCCAAAAAGAAATTCAGGCGATCGGCGAGCAGTACAACATCCGCCTCATGGGGCCGAACATCTACGGCTTCTATTACACGCCGAAACATCTGTGCGCGACGTTCTGCACGGCCTACGACTATCAGGGCACGGTCGCACTGTCGTCGCAAAGCGGCGGCGTCGGCATGGCAATCATCGGCTTTAGCCGCTCAGCCAAAATGGGCGTCTCGGCGATCGTCGGGCTCGGCAATAAGGCCGACATCGACGAGGACGACCTGCTGACGTTCTTCGAGCAAGACGAGAACACGCAAGCGATCGCCATGCACATGGAAGACCTCAAAGACGGCCGCGCGTTCGCCGAAGTTGCCAAGCGCGTCTCGAAGAAAAAACCGGTCATGGTGCTCAAGGCCGGCCGCACCGCGCTCGGTTCGAAGGCGGCGGCTTCCCACACCGGCGCGCTCGCCGGCAACGACAAGGTCTATGAAGACGTCCTGCGTCAAAGCGGCGTGGTTCGTGCACGCGGCCTGAACGAACTGCTCGCGTTCGCGCGTGCGGTGCCGATCTTGCCGACGCCCAAAGGCGAGAACATCGTGATCATCACCGGCGCCGGCGGCTCGGGGGTTCTTCTTTCGGACTCGGTGGTAGACGCGGGATTGTCGCTCATGAAGTTCGACCCCGATCTCGACGAAGCGTTCAAGAAATTCATTCCGCCCTTCGGCGCGTCCGGGAATCCGGTGGACATCACCGGCGGCGAGCCGCCCAAGACGTATCAGAACACGATCCGTTTGGGGCTCGAGGACGATCGCATCCACGCGCTCATTCTCGGCTACTGGCACACGATCGTGACCCCGCCGATGGTGTTCGCCAAACTGACGGCCGAAGTCGTCGAAGAGTTCCGCGCCAAGGGCATCAATAAGCCCGTCGTCGCGTCGCTCGCCGGCGACGTGCAAGTCGAAGAAGCGAGCGAATATCTCTTCGATCACGGCATCCCGGCATATCCGTACAACTGCGAAACGCCGGTCGCCGTGCTCGGCGCCAAGTACCGCTGGGCGCGCGGCGCCGGTTTGATCTAAACTCCCGACATAACGGAATCAAGACGAAAAGACCTCGGCGTCGCGCCGGGCTCTTCTTCGTTCCCGAGGACTCGGTCGCAAGACCGGGCTCTTTGTCGTGAAAAAGAGTCGTCGCGGCGGCCTCGCGAAGGCTTCGACCTTGGCAGCTCAGCCTCGGGATCGTTCGTCAACTGTTGTCGAGTTTCAAGCACTCGGCCAATTTGCCGTGCGTGTGGGCGATCGCGAACTCGCGTTACCGCCGCTTGCGAAGGCCCGCTCGCTCCTCGCCTACCTCATCGTGCACCGCAAGGCCGAGACGCCGCGCGAACATCTGATGGATCTCTTTTGGCCGGACCTCGATGGCGATCGCGCACGCGATAACCTGAAGACCAACCTCTGGTCAATCCGCCGTTCGTTTCGCAGCCTGGGCTTGGATGCCGACGACTTCTTTAGTGCCGGTCGGGCGACCATTCGCTGGAATGCGCCCGTTTCGTGCGATGGCGAGCACTTCGCGGAGTTAGCCGCAGCCGCCGGTGAGAGTACCGATCGCGACGCCCTCGCGATCTATCGAGGCGACTTTCTCGACGGCGACTACCACCCGTGGGCCATCGCCGAGCGCGAGCGGCTCGCGGAGCTCTATGAAACGGTTTTACGCCGCCGCATGCGCGATGCAGCGGGAATCGAAGACGCTCGCCGGCTGCTCGCACGCAATCCGTACGACGAGGAAGCCTACGTCGTCGTCGCCGACTTCGAATTATCGGCCGGACGGCACGCCGCCGCACTCGCAACGATCGAGCGCTGCCGGGCTGCACTCGCCGAAATTGGTGGGGAGCCGTCGGCCGCGTTCGAAGCGCGCTTTGCCGACGTTGCTGCGACCTCGCCGCCGCGCGAATTTCGCACTCCGTTCGTCGGGCGGCAATTCGAGCTGCGCTGCTTGGAAAGCGCGCTCGCCGCTTTACGCAACGGCAACGGTTCGACCGTGCTGATCGCGGGCACGGCCGGAATCGGAAAGTCGTCGCTCCTTGCAGCGTTTCGGGCAACGCCGGACGCGGCCGAAGCGCGCGTTGTGACCGTGCAATGCATCCAAGACGATCCCCGTCCGTTCGGGCCCTGGCCCACGATATTGACGACGCTCCTGGGTGCCGATGCGGAGGGCAGCATGCATGGCGGTACGCGCGGCATTGCGACGGCACTCGGCGCCGCTTTGGACGGCAAGGCCCTTCTGGTGGACGACGCGCAGTGGCTGAGCGACGAAGCTTTTGGCGTGTTCGCCGCCCTCTGCAGGTTGCGGTCGCCGCGCAACGCGACGATCGTTGCGACCCGCCCAGAAGGGCTCGACCGTTTGAGAGCAGCTTTGGAACAGGTGCAGCTGACGACGCTTTCGCTCGAACCTCTGGCGCTCGACGACGTCACGGCGATGTTGCGGCGCGCGACGCGGGCGAATCAAACAGAACTCGCAGCGCAACTGTACGCTAGAACCGACGGTCACCCGCTGTTCATCACCGGAATCGTCGAAGCGCTGGTGCGCGACGGTGCACTCCGGTACGGCGGCGGAGCGTGGCGCTACGTTGCCGATCGTGGTAACGATATCCCGTTGCCGGCGTCGCTGCACGCAACGATCAAGGCGCAGCTTCTGCGGCGCGGAGCGGACGCAGCGGCGATCGCAAGCGTCCTCGCGCTCGAGCCCGAGGCGGATTTCAGCATGCTGCTGGCGGCGTTCGGGAAGAACGAAAGCCGCTACATGGATGCGCTCGACGATCTGTTTGCCACGGGAATTCTGCTGCAAGACCCAAGCGGTCCGCACTTTGCCTTCGCGCACGACGTGCTGCGCGAGGTCGCCGCGACGCTGCCGAGTCCCGCGCGGCGCAGAGCGATTCACTCCACCTTTGCGCAGTTACTGGCCGGCTCGGATTTGCCCGGCGCGCATCTGCGTCGTGCACGGCATCTCGCCGCGGCGGGCAATGCCGCGGCCGCCGTCGAGGCGTACGCCGCGGCCGCCCTTGAAACGATGCCGTGGCGTGCGTGGCGGGACGCAATCGCGTGCGTCGAAGAGGCCAACCGTCTTGCGCTGCGCTTGGAATCGGTGCCGAGCGTCAACGCGGCGCTTCGCCTGCTGCGCCGGGTCGAAGTAACGGCCTACCTCAGCACCGGCCAACCCGCGAAGTCGCTGCGCGCGGGAGACGACATGGTGCGACTCGCGCGCGCGGCGGGCGATCCCACCGGCATCGTCCAGGCGCTCTGGGCGCGTTCGCAGGCCTATGACTATGCCAAGGAACACGAACGCGGCTTACGCGACGTCATCGAAGCGGAGGCAATCGCCCGCGAGCACGGCGACCGGCCAAGACAGGCACTGATGCTCAACGGCGTCGCCGACACATACCTCGCCCTCGGCCGCTTGACCGAAGGCTCGAAAGCCGCCAAGCGAGCCGCCGCGGTTTGGCGTTCGATCGAGCGGCCGGACGGCGAACTACTCGCGACCATTATTGGGGTCGCAGCGCTCATGGTTGCCCACGACGTTGCTGCCGCGCGAACGGCATTTGCCGAAGGCGATGCGGCTGCCGCCCAGCTTTCCTGGATTTCCACCGTGCAATGGCGCGCCACCCACGCCGAGTTCGCCTATTTTTCCGAGCGCTACGACGAAGCCGCAACCATGGCGCAAGCCGCTATCGACGAACTCCAGGCGCGGGCCGACGAACCGTGGGATCGCCACCTGTGTGTAATGGAACCCGGGCAGCAGCGCTTTCACGCAGCGTATTTTCTGGCGACGGTTCGCATTGCGCAGGAACGCTACGATGAAGCGCTCGCGCTTCTGAGCGGTTTGCGAACGCAAGAGTATCATCTGCCGTCCGCGGCTATGAGCGAACAGGTATCCGTTCTCGAAATTGACGCGTTGCTGCGGCGCGCATTGCCCGGAGACGATCTTCGAGCCGCGGCTCTCGCCGAAACGTTGGGTCCCGACACGCCGACGTTCAACTACCAACTGTGGGTCGATACCAAAATAGTGGCGCGCGCGCGCGCGGCCGCCCGCCGCCACGATGCGTCCGCCGCCGCGCTCGTTCGGCGGGCTCTCGATTTCACCGAAGAGCGCGCGAGGAACATGCCCGGCAGTTCGGATCGCGTCTTCGAGCAACTCGCCGTTGCCGCCGGCGACGCCGGCGGGCCGGCGCTCCAAAAACGGGCGCGCCGGCTCTTCGAAGACTATCGCAATCGCCGGCGCGCCGCCTTTGTTCGTTAGACTCGGTTCTCCTTACTGAAGCGCGTTGTGCGTTACGGTCAAGGTGAAAGCCGCGTGCTGGCCTGCGGCGTCGCCGACCACGAACGTGCACGTGTCGGGCGACGTACCGTCAGGCACCAGCGAGCTCGCGTTCCCGCTCAACAGCAACTGATTGGCGTTCGCGACTTGCAGATACAGGATGCCGCCATACCCCGCCGACGGCGGAAGCGGATCGGCATTCGTCATCGCGCAGGACGCGACGCCGGCGCTGGGCGTCGGCTGGTTGACGGGTGCCGGGTTGCATGCCGGGCCGCTGCATGCATAGGTCGAAGAGGTTACGGCGTATGGCGGCGTTCCGCCGGAAACGTGCGCGATGGTGAAGTTCATATTCGAGCCGTTGTGGGGCACCCACGTGCCGTCCGGTTCTTGACAGAACGCGTACACGATCGGGCTTTGCGAACAATTCATCGCGTACGTGCTCGGCGTTACGACGAGCGCCGGCGGCGGCGGAGGCAGAACGGTTACGGGAACAAGCACCGGCTGCTGCTTTGGATCTGTGCTGCCGGGATGCGCGTCGCTGCGTACGATCGCGACCGTGCACGTCACCTGCCCGGGGCCGACCGGCGTCACCGGAATGTCGGCAAGGAACGGCGCCTTGTTGCTCGCGCGGCGCGGTTTGATCGGGCCGCCGGGGACGGTTACGCACTTCGCGACGTTGCCGGTGCCCGGGCGAACGGAGACGAGCACGTCGTGATCGTCGGGGGCGGTCAGCGTGATGTGTTGAACGCTGCCGGCGGCGGCCTCAGCGGCCGTGAACGTCAACGAAGCGGGCGAGGCCGAATAGCTCTGTTGCTGCTGGGTGCCTTCGACCCCGAGCGCTAGGCTTTGCGATTGGATGGCCGGCACCGGTGCGAGCGCCGCTTGCGGCGCGCCGGAACAGCCGGCCAAGACTCCGGCTAGGGTCAACGCGCCGGCAAAACGTCCGAACGAGCGAGACATAACGAAGATCCTCCCTGACATGGATAGCGTGGGCAGGCGAAAGCCGGCCCGTTCATGGCAGCATAGCCGCCGCGCGTAAATTCCCGGTAAATCAGTGGTCCCAGGATCCGGGGAATACGAGAAGGGCGCCGCACTTCGCGACGCCCTTCTTGCGGATTCGTTCGTCCGAGGTTACTTCGGCGGCAGATAGTGGTGCTTGTGGAACACCGCTTGGCCTTCTTTGCTTGCGAGGAGCGCAACGAACTCTCTGCCGAGGGCGGCGTTCTTCGCGCTCTTGGCAACGCTCGCGACGTAGGTCGAGATCACGTTGTACTTGTCGGGAATGTCGATAACGTTGAAGTTGACCGTATCGGTGGCCGACGTGACGAACACGATCGCCGCATCAGCGCCGCCGGGCTGGCGCGAGTCTTTTTCGACCGCTGCCACAACGTCACTTTCTTTATCGGGCTGCGGCTTCGCGACGTTATCGAGCACGCGCTTCACGAAACCGAAGTCGTTTTCGCCCGCAGCGTACTTCTGCACGACTTGACTAGCCACTGCGCCTACCGCGGAGCCCGGTGTCGCCATGGCGACCTTGACTCCCGGAGTGCCCAAGTCTTTGAGTTCCTTGATTGTTTTGTTCTTTTTCTTGGCGATGATGACGTCTTTCGTCTGATAGATTTCGGTCGGCGCTTCGAGCGACCCCAGCACCTTCTTCAGCGGTGTCGCGCCGGCAATGACGATGTCGGCGGGTGTGCCTTTGTCTACTTCGGACGCGATTTGGCCGCCGCCGAGGAATTTTGTTTCGATCGTGACACCGGGATGTTTCTTTTCGAAGACTTTAACGAGCTCGTCGAAAGGCGTCTGCGTGCTCGAGGTGACGAGCGCGATCATCGTAACCTTTTCCGCGGCGGGAGCCGGGGCAAGCGATCCGCCCAACAACCCGAGCGCGACGGCCAGAGCCGTGCCGATGGAACGTGTGGATTTCATTCTGCTTCCTTTTGGAGGAGTGCGGTAGTGTCGATGAGGGAATGCGCGAGCTCGAGTCGCTTTGGAGCGGCGCCCAAGCTCAAAACGTAAACTGGCGAGCTTATGTCGCCATCGCGGGCACCGGCTCGCCCGGTGCGGCGGAGCCGAGTTCGATGTTGCGCTGAACTTCGCGGCGGCGCAGCGGCTTCAGGACGGCGAGCGCCAAGACCGCCGCCACGCCGTTAAAGACCGCCGCGATGACGAGCACCGTGCTCCACGTGCCGGTCGCCGCAACGATCGCCGGGGCAAACGGTACGAGCAACGCTGCCGTACCCTTCGCCGTGTAGAGCATACCGTAGTTTTGCGTCGCGAAGCGCTGGCCGAAATGGTCCCGTGTCATCGCCGGAAACAGACTGTAGATTTCGCCCCAACCGAAGAACACGAGACCCGAAAGCAACACGAACGCCATCGGAGTCGTTCCGAACTTCCAAAGCGCGAGAATGCCGACGCACTCGAGAGCAAAGATCACGAACATCGTATTCTCGCGACCCAGATAGTCTGAAATCCAGCCGCAGACGGGCCGAGTTAGGCCGTTCATAATACGATCGATCGACAACGCGAACTGCAACGCCGGCAACGTGATTCCGAGCATGGAAACCGGGAACGTGTCGACGTAAAAGTCTTTGGCCAGCGGAGCCAGTTGAGCGACCGCCATCAAACCACCCGTCGCAACCATGACGAACATGGCGTACATCACGTAGAACGTCGGCGAACGGAGCACTTCGTGCCAGTCGTACATCCGAACGTTCTGCAAATTATTGGTGGGCGGCGCCTCTGCGGGCTTCGATTTCGGGGGCCGAGCGAGGAAAAGGCCCGCCACGATCACGATAACGCCTTGAACGATTCCGAAGAAACGGAAGGCGTCGTGGTACGCGGTCGGCGACGAGGCGATGTAGTTTGCCAGCGGGACGACCGTCAACGCGGAACCCATTCCAAAGCCCGCCGCGGTCAAACCGGCCGCCAGACCTCGGCGCTTCCCAAACCACTTGAGCGCGTTGCCGACGCACGTGCCGTAGACCATTCCGGCGCCTAGGCCGCACAATGCGCTTGAAATATACAGCATCGTCAACGAAGGCGCATACGAATCGAGAACCCAACCGAGGCCAGCCAGCGCTCCGCCCAACATGACCATAAAGCGCGGACCGACGCGATCGATAAAGTAACCCTCGACCGGAACGAGCCACGTTTCAAAAACCACGAAGGTGGTGAAGGCTACCGTGATCGCCGTGTTGCTCCACGCGTGTTCGCTGCTCATCGGCAATACGAACAGCGTCCAGCCGTATTGATAGTTCGCGATGCTCGCCATGCAGACGATCCCGAGGATCAGTTGCAGCCAAGGCATCCAAGCCTTCATGGAATTGTCAGTCGGTTCCGAAAAGGTAGGGGCCCCTCTGGTCATGCGGTACCTCATCAAAAAAGCGGCGCCACCACACAAGGGCGGAACCTGGTATCCCAGGCGTTCGCCGCCTGTGACCCAGCTCCACTACGACAAGGCCCACGCATATGGAAATCGCCACTAGCCGGCTGCCGAAGAATTCCCGTGCCACCAAGCCGCTAGCCATTTTGCAGCGGATCGAGGAGACGGCGAGGGAGCAATGCCGTGGCATTGTGACTGAGTCGGCGACGAAGAGCCGGCGGAAAAGGACAGCGGCGACTGGCGCGTGGAGTTTTTCCGCAGCCTGCTACCGCGGGAGTCGTCGCCCGGACCGTGGTAAGGCCGGACGTGGCCAAACTCGACGGCGTTCGCCTCGACGTCCGCAAGACGTACAAACTGTACCTCAACGGCGAGTTCGTCCGGTCTGAGTCCGGACGCGCCGACGTACACGGCGCCGGGACGGACGATTCCGCGAACGTCGCGCGCGCTTCGCGCAAAGATTTTCGCGACGCCGTGGTCGGCGCGCGCTCCGCGCACGAAAAGTGGGCGGGGGCCGCACCGTCCAACCGCGGCCTCGTCCTCTACCGGCTCGCGGAAATGATGGAAGCGCGCCGCGCGCAATTCGTCGATCGCCTGCGGGCGGGCCTCAGATTGTCGGGAGGCGACGCCGAGCGCGAAACGGTCGCCGCGATCGACCGGGTTCTGTCGTACGCGGGCT
>JACRTZ010000219.1 GCA_014304965.1 Vulcanimicrobiota bacterium
GGCTACGAGATCACCTTCGATCGCGTGCTTGCGGAAGCGTCGGGAGGGTCGGTCGCTCCGCCCCTTGGGCGCCCTCACGTCGCCAAGGCACTCGTGCGAATGGGCGCCGTCTCCGACGTGGCGACCGTTTTCCAGACGCTCTTAACGCACGGCAAGCCGGGGTACGTGCCGTCGCATCACGTGCGGCCGCACGATGCCGTCGCCACGATCGCAAAGGCAGGAGGCGTGCCGGTTCTCGCTCATCCCGGGCGGCTGAAAGACGAATCGCTCATCGAGGAATTGGCCGAAGCCGGAATCGTCGGGCTCGAGGTGTTTTATCCGACCCATTCGGCGTCGCAAATTTCCCACTACCGCGAAACGGCTGCGCGCCTCGGCCTGGTCATGACGGCCGGCTCGGATTTTCACGACGCGCGCTGGAACGTGCGCGGCGTCGGCATGGAGGTCGAGGAGGACGACATCCGGCCCTTTCTCGACCTCGTCCTATAAGGAAGGCGCCGGCTAGCGGCAGCGGGCGCAGCGTCCGAAAAATTCGACCGCATGCTCGTCGAGTACGAACGATTGGTTTTGCAGCAGGTCGAGCTTGAAACGCTCCATCGCGTCGCAGTCCACTTCGTCCACGTGGCCGCAGGCGGTGCAGATCGCGTGGTGGTGGTGGGCGTCGGTGCAGAAGACGAAGCCCGCTTCGCCGTTGGTTTCCGCCCGCGTCGAAACGGTGCCCTTGCCGACGAGCAGCTCGAGGGTGCGGTACACGGTAGAGAGTGCGAGCTTGGGGATTGCCGGCTTGAGCGCCGCGAAGATGGTCGCGGCCGTCAAATAGCGCCGTTCGGACTTGAGGAGATCCACGATCGCCCGCCGCGCCGACGTCGCGTAAATCGTGCGGACGCTACGCGGCTGCTGTTGCACGCCGTACTCGTTCGAGGGGGCCGGGGAGCGCGGCTTCCAGCGCGCGCAAGCTCGCTTCGGTCGCGGCGATCATCTCGCGATCGTGGAGCCACGAGTGATTCGCGCGCACGTTGTAGGCGGAGCCGTGAAGCGAGGCGGCCGCAAACTCCGCCGCGCAGCCCAGATCGCTCATCAAATGCGTGTTGCTCAGTGCGCAAGCGCGCTCGCTGAGTTCGAGCGTCTGCAGTGCGAGGTGGGCGGCGGCCAGCGGCGCTTTGCAGGCGGCGGTCAGCGCGCGCTGGACGTGCGCGGTCCGTTCCGTTTTTTCTTCGTCCGTCGTCTTCGGCAATTTCTGCGCGGCCACGACCGCTTCGAACGCGGCTTCGTCCGCGGCGCGAGCTTTTTCGAGATCCGCCCGCAGGCGGTCGGCTTCGGCGGTCAGGGCGTTTGCGTCCGCAGCCTTGGCGTCGAATTTCGGATTGAGGGCGGTGAGCCGGGCCACCATTGCGACCAAAGCCGCAGCGAGCGCTCCGACTAAAGCAGCCGCGCTGCCGCCGCCGGGCGCCGGGCGCTCCGAGGCAAGCGCGTCGAGGTAGCTTGCGAGACGTTCACTCATGGATGCGACGTTCCGCGCGGGGCCTTTCGGTGCTTTTCGAGAATACAGACGGCGAATCGCTTTGGATTTTTTCAAGGATCGGCGAGCAGCAATCTTTTCAGGAGTAACCTTTGCAGTTGATAGACCGACCGCTCGGTGACGTCAAAGACCCGGGCCTCGCCGACGCCGGCCGCTCGCGCATCGAGTGGTCCGCCACCTTCATGCCCGTGCTCGCCCAGATCCGCGATCGTTTCGCGAAAGAAAAGCCGCTCCAGGGCGTACGCATCGGCGCCTGCCTGCACGTCACGACCGAGACGGCCAACCTCGTTCTCGCGCTGCAAGCCGGCGGCGCCGAAGTGTCGCTGTGCGCTTCCAACCCCCTCTCGACGCAAGACGACGTGGCGGCCGCGCTCGCGCACCACTTCGACGTCCCGACTTACGCGATCAAGGGCGAAGACAACGCGACCTACTACAGCCACATCGAATCGGTCGTCGCGAGCAAGCCGCACATGACGATGGACGACGGCTGCGATCTCGTCACGACGATCTATACCAAGCACAATCATCTGCTCGCCGGCATGATCGGCGGCTGCGAAGAGACGACGACGGGCGTCATCCGCCTCAACGCGATGCAGAAGGACGGCGTGCTGCCCTATCCGGTCATCGCGGTGAACGAAGCACTGACCAAGCACATGTTCGACAACCGGTACGGAACCGGGCAGTCAACGATCGACGGCATCATCCGCGCGACCAACGTGCTCTTGGCCGGTCACACGCTGGTGGTCGTCGGCTACGGCTGGTGCGGACGCGGCGTGGCCTCGCGAGCGAAGGGTCTCGGTGCGCAGGTCGTCGTGTGCGAAATCGACCCGCGCAAAGCGCTCGAGGCCGCGATGGACGGATTCGCGGTTATGGCGATGAGCGAAGCCGCCAAGATCGGCGACGTGTTCGTCACGGTGACCGGCAATTATCACGTCATTCGCCGCGAGCACTTCGAGGCGATGAAGGACGGCGCGATCGTCTGTAATTCGGGCCACTTCAACGATGAGATCGATCTCGAAGCCGTCGAGGCGCTGTCGACGAGTAAAGCCAAGCCGCGCGAGTTCGTGGTTGCATATA
>JACRTZ010000209.1 GCA_014304965.1 Vulcanimicrobiota bacterium
GTCTTGGTGCGCGAAGTCGATGTCGATATCGGGAATCTCGTTGCGTTCTTCGGAAAGAAAGCGTTCGAAGAGCAGATTCATCCCGACCGGATCCACGGCGGTGATGCCGAGCGCGTAACAAACCGCCGAGTTGGCGGCCGAGCCCCGGCCTTGGGCGAGGACGTTGAGTTCCTCGGCGGCGCGCGCGATGTCCCACACCACCAAGAAGTAGCCCGCCAGGTCCATGCGCGCGATGATGCCGAGTTCGTATTCGAGTTGACGTTCGACTTTGGACGGCAGCGTTTCGCCGTAACGTTTGCGCGCGCCGCGGTTGACGAGCGTGCGCAAGTACGAGTGGGTGCTCGTCTCGCCGGGGGGAATCGGAAAGAGCGGGAATTGGCCCGCGAGTTTCTCGAGCCGGAAGCGGCAGCGTTCGGCGATCGCCAGCGTGTTGCGCACGGCATGCGGATAGGGCGCGAAGATGCGGGCCATTTGCGCCGGACTCTTCAAATAGAATTCGGCGTTGGGCAAGAGCAGCTCCCCCGCATCGGTGAGGTTCGTCTTGTACTTAACGCACGTCAGTACGTCGCACAGCGGCGAATCTTCCTTATATGCGTACGCGGCGCCGTTGGTCGCGACGTACGGGATGCCGAGCCGCTCGCCGAGCGCCACTTGCGCGAGCACGAGACGCGCGTCTTCGGGCCGCAGATGATGCTGCAATTCCAGATAGAAACGGCCGGGAAAGAGATCGCGCAGCAGCAACGCGCGCGCTTGCGCCGTCTCGAGATCGGCGCGCGCCAGCGCTTCTTCGCAGTATCCGGCGCGCGAGCCCGACAGCGCGATGAGACCCGCGGTACCCGCTGCGAAGTCGTCGAGGTGCAGCCGCGCATCGCGCTTGCGGCCGCGCAACTGCGCGTGCGAGATCGCTCGCGCCAGATTGGCGTAGCCCTGCTCGTCCTCGGCCAGCAGCACGAGGCGCGGAAAGCGCGCGCATTCGAGCGCCGTCGGTCCGCTGCGACGCCGCGGCCGCAGTTCGGGCACCTCGACCGTCAACTCGGCGCCGACGATCGCCGCCAGCCGCTTTTCCTTGGCCGCCTTGGCGAACCGGACCGCGCCGTAGAGGCCGTCGCGGTCGGTCAGCGCGAGGGCGGCGAGCCCCACTTCCGCGGCGCGCGCCGCAAGCGTCTCGGGGTGCGAAGCGCCTTCAAGGAACGTAAAGTTGGAGCGGCAGTGCAGTTCGACGTACCGGGCGGCAGCCATGGACCGCGATGGTATCGAACATACGTTCGGTAGTCAAGAGGCCGTCGCTGCGAAACGAGCTTTAGCTTTGGCCCAGGCCGATGGATGCCCAGAGTCCGCTCCCGAGCAAGTTCTGGCCGCCGTCGGCGACGAGGACGCAGCCCGTAACGTACGACGCCAGCGGCGAGGCGAGGAAGGCCGCGACGTTGCCGATATCATTCACGCTGCCGAGCCGGCGCAGCGGGACCGCCGCGGCCAAGCGCTCTTTCGTGCCCTCGCCAGGAGCGAGCCGGCGCATGCCTTCGGTGCCGTCGATTGGGCCGGGCGCGACGCTATTAGAGCGAATGCCGAACTTGCCCCAATCAACTGCGAGATCGCGCATCAGCATGTCCACGCCGGCCTTGGCGGCGCCGACGTGCGCTTGGTACGGATATGGCGTAAAGGCTTGTCCGGCCGATATGAAAACGATCGAACCGCGCGTGGCTTTGAGATCGTCGAACGCGGCGCGCGCAGCATTGAACGAGCCGAGCAAGTCGATGTCCACGACGGCTTTGAAGCCGTTGGGCGTAATCGCTTCGGCGCTGGCGGGAAAGTTGCCAGCCGCGCCTGCCACGAGCACCGCGATCGGACCGAGCGCTTCGTGCGCGCCGCGCATCGCGGCTTCGAGCGCGCCGTAATCGCGCACATCGGCGCTTTGGGAAAATACGTTTCCACCGAGTTCGCGTAGTTCGGCCGCGGCCGCGTCGAGGCGTTCTTGCGAGCGCCCACAGATCGCAAGCGACGCACCGAGCGTCGCAAACGTTTTAGCGATCCCGAGGTTGATGCCGCTGCCTCCGCCGGTGACGAACACCGTTTTGCCCGCAAAGAGGTCGCGCGCGAAGACGTCGGTGATGGTCATGCGTTGCGGCTACGGCAGATCAGTCGTACGTTCCGCTCAGATACCAACGCCCGCATTGGTTCACGATGCGCCAGAGCGCGCCGTCGTCGAGCGCGACGTCGTACGCGTCGCTTACGTAAGCGTCCGCCCACCACCGTTCGTTGACGCGCCACGGGCCGGCATATTCGAGCACGCGCCGGCCGCCGGCGCGCGTGGGACGGCCGCCTTCGATCGTCACGTTGATTTCTCGCGCTTCGAGCAGGCGGTACGCGAGCGTGCCGCGTTCGGCAGCGGCGGCCGTATCGCTCGAAGGACGCGAACGTTCGGCTGCTGCGAAAGGCTCGTAGGTGAAACGCGTTTCGTATCGGTTGCCGGCGACGAGGCGCGCGCGCAGCGCGGAGCGCGGACCGAGTGCGGCTTCGAGCCGGGCGAGCGCGATGCCGACCGCTTCGGGATCGGGATCGTTAGCCGCAAAGAGCGAACGTTCCGT
>JACRTZ010000114.1 GCA_014304965.1 Vulcanimicrobiota bacterium
CCGCCGGTGATCGCCTACACCGTGCCATATTTCCTGCGACTGATCCCCTTTCTGATCGTTAATCGCATCGTCTTCGTGATCGTCGCGCAGAATATCAAGACGTTCCGGGGTGAGCAGCACAACATCGCCCTCTTCCCGGTCTGGATCCGCGCCCTGACGACGGCGGTGAACAATGTCCTGTTCGGCGCGAAACTCGGCTTCATGGTCACGCCGAAGGAGAGTACGAACCACAAACGGAATATCGCCGACCTCTGGACCGTCTGGCAGCAATGCGCGGTGATCATCGCGACGCTGATCGCCGTCGCGTGGGGGATCATCATGGTGCTCGGCGGCGATAGTCGCCGTTTCGGCATCCTCATCAACTGCTTTTGGGCGCTCTACAACGTCCTTCTATTGAGTGCCGCGCCCTTCGCCGCCTTGTGGCAGCCGCCCGACGCGGCGAAAGCGGAAAGCCAGCCACACAACGTCGAAACGGTGCGGACCCTGCGCGGCGCGCCTTCCGCACGTTGAGCGCGACAACGCCGTTCACCGTGGTGGCGTAGGCTTTGGTGCGCATTGGCTCAGAAACGCGACCGCGTGCGCCGTCATCGCGGCGACAGATTCTTTACTCGAATCGAGCACGAGGTCCGCGTGCGCCCGCGCATCAGTCAGACGCGCTTCCTGAGCGTCATAGACCGCCTGCGGCCATTCGTCGCCGCGCCGGGCGCGCACGGCGGCGAGCGGCACGTCGAGGTAGATCAGCACATCGGGTTCGGAATGCCGCCAGAGCCACGTCACGCCCGAATGCTCTTGTGCGACGGCGTGCGCATCGTACCCGCGACGGCGCAATGCGCCGACCAGGGTGGACTTCCCCGATGCGCAATGGCCGACGACCGCGATCCGCAGGGGCCGACTGTCCGACGCGCCGCCGTCAGCCATCGCGGCGTCGCTGGACGAGCGGAACATTGGCGGTCAGGTGGCGCGTCATCGCCCGTTCCTCGCGCGCGGTAATCGTCAGTGCGATCACCGTCATGTCGTCGTTCGGCAGGCCGCGATCCGCCGCGACAGCCGCACCGAGCAGGGAATCCGCGACGGCCTGCGCCGTTGCCGCCTCGGTCGCGTGCGCGGACAACGCGGACAATACATCGAGCGGTGCGCCGTACCGCTCCCCGGCGTGCGCGATGCCGTCGGTGAAGAGCACGACATGCAAGCCGAGCGCGAGATCGAAATGGTCAATCGCCGGGCGCGCGTGGCGGCGAATGCCGATCGGGCCGGAAACGGTCGGCAGGAGTTCCCACGCGCCATCGCCATCGCGGCGGACCGCGCCCGGCACGTCCGCATTGCGCGCGACGAGGACGCTGTTCGTGCCGAGATCGAGTGTCAGCAGATCGAGCGTCGCGGAGACGCGCCCGCCGCGATAGGCGTGCAGGTAATTGTGGACGGCCCGCGCGACGGCGCCATCCCGCACACCCTCCTTGATGAGCGCGACCGCCTTGGAGGTCAGTTGGAGCGAGAGCATTTTCGCCGGGAAGCCGTGGCCCTGGCCGTCCACCAGCACGAGCGTGAAGCCGCCGTCCGGCCGCTCGACGAGTTCGACGGTGTCGCCGCTTTCGCGGGCGGCGTAGTGGCTCGTCTTCGCGGCGGCGAGGTCCGCCCGCAGGAAGCCGACCGCCGGGCTAGCGGGCGGCGGCGAGTTTTTCGCGGTCGCCGTAGTTTCGGTTGTAGTAGGCGACGTACCCTGCATCCTGCTTCAGCGGCTCCCACCACGCGCGGTTCTCCGCGTACCAGCGCACCGTCCGTTCGAGGCCGACCGGGAACGGCAGTTCCGTCTGCCAGCCGAGCGCGCGCAACTTCTCGCAGCCGAGGGCGTACCGCCGGTCGTGGCCGGGGCGGTCGCCGACGAACTGGAGCATCTCGTGCGGCTTGCCGAGCACATCCAGCAGCGCGCGGAGCACATCGAGATTCGTCCGTCCGTGCCCCAATCCTTCGTGCTCCGCGCCGATATTGTACGCTTCGCCGGGCGTACCGTCGTGCAACGCGCGGTCAATGCCGTCGCAATGGTCGTCCACATGGAGCCAGTCGCGCACTTGCAAGCCGTCGCCGTACACGGTCGCGAGGCCGTGCGTGATGTGGTACGAGTTGACGACGAGATCGGCGCCCGCCTTGGTCGCGCTGTACGGCGAGCGCGGTGCGGGTGCGTCCTCCTCGCGGGAAACACCGTCCTCGACATGGCCGTAGACTTCGTCGGTGCTCACTTGCAGGTAGCACGCCACGCCCTCCTGCCGCGCCGCTTCGAGCAGCGTCAGGGTGCCGACGACCTGCGTCTGCGCGAAGTTGCTGCCGTCCATGATCGAACGATCGACATGCGATTCGGCGGCGAAGTTCAGCACACCGTCGCAGCCGCGCATCGCCTCGCGGACAACCGCAGCATCGGCGATATCGCCCTGCACGAACGTATAGCGGGGGTCGGATTCGACCGACCGGAGATTCGCGAGATTGCCCGCGTAGGTCAATTTATCGAGGACGACGACCTCGTATGGGTGCCGCGCGAGCGTGCGACGCACGAAGTTGCTGCCGATAAAGCCCGCGCCACCCGT
>JACRTZ010000184.1 GCA_014304965.1 Vulcanimicrobiota bacterium
CCGCTCTATACGCACTTTCTCGACTTAAGCGTCAATAGATCAGAGTCACCCTAGACTAAACCGCTCCTACTTTTTCGGCGGCGTGGCAATCGAAAAACGAAACCGCAGGGACCCGTCTGAATATTCGTCGACGGTTAGGTGAACGAGCCCATGGTCCAGTGTCATTTGTGTTGCCTGGTTATTCCCGCAGCGCACGCCGAAGGCGGTCGACGTTACCGCATCATGGTTCAGCGTTCTGGAAAATTCATAGATCGTAGCAGTTCCATGCACCTTTACGAAATGGAGGAGGTAGGGCTGGCAGTAGGCTGCGCCTTCCGAATAGATTGAAAGCTTATCGCCGTTGGGATAGTCGATTGTCGCGCACAGGTCCGCATCTCCACAATGATCGAACGCGGCGGCGACCGAGCCATCGCTGAACGTAATGGGAGCAGTAGCGGGAAGGTCATCTTTTACGACAGCAAGTGCGCTAGAGCCGCCACATAAGACAACGAGAACCGCGAACATAAGCGCGATCGTTTTCATTTCCGCCTTACTTTCAACAAACTAAGAACCGGCGAAAGCCGTGCCTCATTAACCTTTGCGGCTGCGGGCTTAGGTCCTAGTCGATTTTGTCGCTCTTCTTTGCCCTACATGGGCGAGCTCGGTTCTTCTAAAGCGCGGCGCGGTCCGCGCTACCCTTCAGTGCGCAAGGTTCGCTCAACCGACGCGGTAGCAGCCGCTCGCGTCCACGGAAAGCCGCCTGCCGCCGACGAGAATCGTGCGCACGCGATGCTCCCAAGCGGCGACGACGCGAATGACGGCAGGCTTGACGCGCGCGACCAGTGCTCGCGCGCGGGCCGAGAGCGAGACGACATCACGCGCCCAGGGCGGATGGTCGTTCGGCAGCCGCAACCCCGGATCGAAATCCGCATCGGGGCCGACGCCCGGCGCCGCGACGGCACCGGGCGCCGCCGGTAACGTCGAAGCGCTTGCAATCGCGGCGGCGTCGCGCTCCACCGGCAGGCTCATGCGGCCGGCAAGCGCGTTCGCAGGCGCGAAATCGCGCCGGTATGCAACTGTGAGGCGCGTTGTTTGGAAATGTTCATCCGCCGTCCGATCGCGCGCATCGAGAGGGACTGCCCGTAGTGCAGCGTCACGACCTCGCGTTCGCGCGGCGGAAGGCTTGCGACCGCGGAGCGCACTTCGCCGTATCGCACCAGACGTAGCGCGCAATCTTCGGTCGCCTCGTCCTCGGAAATCAGGCAACGTTCGGGAATATGCGGATTGTCGAACGAGAAGGTCGAGTGCCGGTTGGCTAAGCGTCGCGCGTTCGCGAGCGCCGCGTCCTGACGCTCCAACTCGCCGAGCGTCGGAAGCCGGCCGTAGATTTGCGCGAGCGCAAACCTTCTATTCTCGGCCTGGCGGAGCGTCCGCCGAACGCGTTCCGAAATGACGTCGTTGCGACGCAGGCCGTTCAGCATCGCGCCCGCGATGATATGCCGCGCATACTGCGGGAGCGACGTCCCGCGCCGAGCATCGTACGTGTCGATCGCGCGCAAGAGACCGAGCGCACCGTCGCCGATCAGATCGTCGAGATCGGCAAACGGAACGATCCGCGCCACGCGCAACGCAACGCGCCGCAGCAGGGGAAAGAGGCGTTCGACCTCCGCCTCCCGCTCCGGCACCGTCACGACGCACCGCCGGCACGCGCCAGCGCGCGCTCGAGGATCGCCCGCAAGCCACCCTCGTGCCCTCGGGCGACCGACAGCGCGACCGCATCGAGCGCCACGCCGCCGAAAAAGCCGAGCGATGTCGCAAGCGGCGCGAGCGCGGTGCGAAACAGCAACGCTTCGAATTGCGCGGCCACGTCCCGAGTACGCGGCGACGCTTTAGGAGCGGTGCAGATTGTTTGCGATCCGCTGCATTTCATCGGCGGCCTGCACTCCCTTCGCGTTGGCTTCATAGGCGCGTTGCGCTTCCAGAATCGCCATCATGGACTCGACGATCGAGACGTTCGACCGTTCGAGCGCCCCAAAGACGACGTGCGTCGCGCTATCGGCGCCGGGGCGAACCGGTTGCGGCCTTCCGGACGCAATGCTTTCGCCGTACAGCGACGAGCCGAGCGACGCGAGCCGTTCCGGCGCCGAAAAACTCACGATGCGAATCGAGCCGAGCGCGCGTTCGTCGCCGTTCGTCAGCACGGCGCGAACGCTGCCGTCTGGAGCGACCGTCGCTGAAATCGCATTCGGTGGCACCCGCACGCCGGAGAGGCGCCAGCCGGCGTCGTTGCGCAACGACCCGTCGGCTGCGCGAGCGAACGCACCGTCGCGCGTGAAGGCGTGGCGTCCGTCGCGCTCCACGCAGAAGAAACCCGGGCCGTCGAGCGCAAGGTCGAACGGGCCTCCGCTCGGCTCGACTTTGCCCTGCTCGAACGAACGTGCCGTACCGGTGAACGCGGTGCCCAACCGTTCGCCGAGCGCTGCGAACGTCGCACGCGCGCGTTTGAAGCCCGAAACTTCGGCGTTCGCCAAATTGTCGGCGACCACGTCGAGACTGCGCTGCTGAGCGGCCATTCCCGTCGCTGCGGCATACAG
>JACRTZ010000123.1 GCA_014304965.1 Vulcanimicrobiota bacterium
CATTTATTCCTCAGCCGGATTGGCCCGTAAAAAACATCCAGAAGTCAAAAACGCAAAGCGGGCCCGGCCTTCCAGCCGGCCCCTCGACTCCGGGCTATTTCCCGCGGGGCACAGACGGGTATTGTACCCCGCCTGCCTGGCCCCGTCAACACGATTTGTGCCGGCTCGCTTGCTTTGGTTGCTTGCCCGGTTCCGGGGGCCCTCAGTTCACAGGCCGCATTGCTCGCCGAAGAAATGGGTGAAGTGATGCGGCTTGCCGCAGCCGGCGTCGCGAAGCCGCACATAGATAGCGTCTTTCGTTTCGACGACGCGGCCTCGGCACTGCGCCGCCTGCAGGAAGGCAAAAACGTCGGCAAGGTGCTGCTCGCGCCTTAGCGGCGGCGAAGGCACGCCCACCAGACCCAGCAGATCAGCAGCAGTTGCAACGGGAGCCGCACGTAGAACGCGGCGGGGCTGCCGATGTCCGCAAAGCGCTCGGGATGCAACGCCATTTCGACGTTCGCCGGAAAGACGGCGATCAGGAGCGCGATGAGCTCGAGGCCGGCGAGGCGGCGCGTCTGCGGCAGCAAGACGCCGAGGCCGCCGAGGATTTCCGCGAGGCCGCTGACTTGCACGAGCGCGGCGTGCGCCGGGAGCCAATCCGGCACCATACGGACGTAGAAATTCGAATGAACGAAGTGGTTCGCTCCAGCCACGATAAACAGCGCGCCGAGCGCCAGGGTCGCGAGCGTTATTGCGAAGGAGCCGATCCTGCTTCGCACCACTACCTCCCGGAATGTCATCAAAACGGAAAAGCCGGCGATTCCTCGCCGAGCCTGTTCTGTGTGCAGTTGCGCGGCGCCGCTTATTGCGTGCCGACGGTCCCGCCGAGCTTCGACAGGCTGCTCAACGAATTGCTCGCGGTCTGGCTTAGCAGCCGCCCAACAACATGCCGGGCTGCGAGACGCCTATGGTAAACGTCAGCGACGTATTGCCGAGCGCGTTGGCCGGCATCCCGGGCGCCACGTAGCGAAACGTCACTTGCGCGGTTCCAGGCGCGACCGCGCGGAAGATCCACAGCTGTTCCATCGCCTGACTCGGCGCTTGCTGCTGCGGATATTGGGCGTACGGCTGCGGCTGCTGCTGATACTGCGGATATTGCCCGTTGGGTTGTTGGTACTGCGGGTACTGCTGAAATTGCGACTGACGGTACTGTTGTTGATATTGCGGCGTGCCCATCTCGCGCATCGTATAGCCGTACGTCGCAAACGGGCGCGGCTGATTTGACTCGGCGATCTCCCAGTGATAGCCGCTCGCCGGATTGACGCCGAGCGAAATCAAGAACACGTCGCCCGCCGACACCGCAATGTTCGGATGCGTGGAACTCGCGACGTACGGAGCGACCGTGACTTGGCTTGGGGCGATGCCCGCCGTACCGCAAATGGACTGTGCTTGCGCATCGTTGCTCTTCTTGCGGGCTTCGGCCGGAGCCGCGAAGGTCGAGAGTGCGAGCGCAACGGCGAGCGTGGCGAACGAGTAGGTGAAAACACGCATGTACGGCGACCTCCCTGTCGGCATACCTCATTGTCGCATGACGATTGTCCCGGCGCGCACGGCGCTCGGGCCGGGTGGCCCTGGACAAACGGACCAACCGAGCATAGGTCTTCCGGCCCAGCCTTAAAGAAAAATCCGGCGCTTTGGGGGCGCCGGATCCGTTTCTTGTACGAGCCTCGAGGGTTAGAAGTCTTCTTCCGGGCCGAGCGGGGAGACGTCTTCGTCGGCGTCCTCCTTCTCGAGCTCTTCCTCTTCGTCTTCGAGTTGGTAGCCCTCGTTGAGGTCCTCTTCTTCGACCGGAACTTCTTCGTCAACGACGTCGTGGTCGATCGCGTCTTCACCGAGCCCGCCGATGCGTCCGATGCCCGCTTCGTCGAGTTCGGCCGGTGCCGGCATGACGCTGCGCGGTGACGCCGTCGCTGCCGCGACTTCTTCGTCGCTCGCTTCGGCCTCTTCGTCTTCCTCGGTTTCTTCCTCGGCGATCGCGCCGTCCGCAAGACCGGCACCGGCGCTCAGCGCGGCCGCCGCTGCGACCAAGCGCTGCTGCTCGGCTTCGCGTTGTGCGGCCGCCGTTTGCGCCATGCGCGGATCTTCGTCGCCGACAAGCAAGCCGATGTCCTTGGCGGTTTCGGTCATGTCGTCGTCCGCGATCTTGATCTCGATCTCTTCGCGGTTTTCCGTGAGGACCTTGACATCGAGCGCGAGTGACTGCAGTTCCTTGATGAGCACCTTGAACGATTCGGGCACGCCCGGCTCGAGAACGTTCTCGCCCTTGACGATCGCTTCGTACGTCTTGACGCGGCCAACGACGTCGTCGGATTTGACCGTCAAGAGTTCTTGCAAGGTGTACGCGGCACCGTAGGCTTCGAGCGCCCAGACTTCCATCTCACCGAAGCGCTGGCCGCCGAATTGCGCCTTGCCGCCGAGCGGCTGTTGCGTGATCATCGAGTACGGACCCGTCGACCGCGCGTGGATCTTGTCGTCCACCAGGTGGGCGAGCTTGAGCATGTAGATGTAGCCGACTGTGATCGGAAGGTT
>JACRTZ010000004.1 GCA_014304965.1 Vulcanimicrobiota bacterium
GCGCGGAGTGGACCGAGATTCTCGAAGGCCGCTGCGTCGACGGCTGCGTACTGCTCGACCTGCGCCACCTCGGCCGCGAAAAGATCCTCGAACGCCTCCCGCAGATCCGCGAACTCGCGCTCGATGCGACCGGCAAGGATGCGATCGACACGCCGATTCCGATTCTGCCCGGCATGCACTACGCGATGGGCGGCATCGAGACCGACAAGTTCGGGGCCACCCAAATTCCGGGTGTGTATGCCGCGGGCGAATGCGCGTGCGTCAGCGTGCACGGCGCCAACCGCCTCGGCGGCAACTCACTGCTCGAAACGATCGTGTTCGGCGCCCGCGCGGCGAAGCGCGCCTCCGAATATGCGCACGGCATCGGGGCGGTCCGCCAGTCGGAGCGCACGCTGCGGTCAGAACGCGACCGCATCAACGGCATCCTCGCCCGCAGCGGCGGCGAACGTCACTCGGCGATTCGCAAGCGGATGAATAACGTCATGTCCGACAACGTCTTCATCTTCCGCGACGACGCGGGTCTCGGGACCGCCATGGACGGCCTGCGCGAAGTGCGCGAAGCCGCCAAAACGATGACCGTGATGGACAAGTCCAAGACGTTCAACACGGACCTCGTCGGGTTGCTCGAAACCGAGTTTCTGGTGGATATCGCGCAGTGTATCGCGTCCGGCGCCAAGGCCCGCACCGAATCGCGCGGCGCTCAGGCCCGTACCGACTTCCCCGAACGCGACGACGAGAAGTGGCTCGTCCACTCGCGCTTCTTCCGCACCGACGGCGACCCCCGTCTCGACTTCGAACGCAAGGTCACGATGACCAAATGGCAACCCACGGTCCGCAGCTACTAAAGGCGCGCTAACTACATGGCAAAAATAACGCTCGACCTGTTCCGCTACGATGAGGCCGTTGACGAGGTCCCGCACCGCGACCGCGTGGACATCGAATTTCCGGAAACGTCCACCGTGCTCGACGCGCTCGAGTACGCCAAGGCCGAGGTCGACGGCTCGATCACGTTCCGGCGCTCGTGCCGATCCGCAATCTGCGGTTCGTGCTCGATGAACATCAACGGCGTGACAGGCCTGGCGTGCAAGACGCCGCTCAAGTCGGTCCTGCGCAAAGACAACTCGGTCGCGGTGGACCCAATGCCCAACTTCGAACCCATGAAGGACATGGTCGTCCACATGGATCCGTTTTGGGACAAGTACTCGCGCCTCAAGCCCTACCTGCAACCGTTCGACCGCGACGAAGACCACGAGCGCGAACGACGCGTGTCGCCGGAAGACATGAAAAAACTCGTCGCCGTCGCGAACTGCGTGATGTGCGCGACCTGCTACGCGCTCTGCCCGGTCGTCAGCGTTGACCCTTCGTTCGCAGGGCCGGCCGCGATCGCGTACGCTTACCGCTTCATCGAAGACGTCCGCGACTCCAAGCGCAAGGAACGCATCGGCCAGATTTCCGACGACTACCTGTGGCTGTGCGCGCACTGCTACGCGTGCTCGTACTGCCCCAAGCACGTCGAGCCGCAAGACGACATCATCGCGGTCAAACGCGCCTCGATCCAAGAGGGTCTCACCGACGCTCCCGGTCCACGCCACGCGCTCGTCGTGTCCAAGACCATCAAACAAAGCGGCATGCTAAACGAAAACGAAGTGATCGTCGGCACCGTCGGCCGCTTCAACTTCAAAGGCCTCGTCAAGATCATGCCGCTCGGCTTGCGCATGGCGATGAAGGGCAAGGTTCCGCCGCTCTTCCTGCATCCCGTCGATCGCATCGACGAGATTCGCACCATCTACGATACCTTGGAGGTCCCGGTCTCAGCATGACGATCGCACCAATGCCGGCCAAGCGCCGTTCCAAATCGGCCGAGATGAAGCGTTACGGCTTCTTCCCCGGCTGCGTCGCGAAAGAGTCGTGCACCGAACTCTTCAACTCGACGATGATCCTCGCCGACAAACTCGGCATCGAACTGGTGGAGCTGACAGCGGCCTCGTGCTGCGGCGCGTCCGTGCTTAACGACGTCAACCGCGACGTAGCCCGCGTGCTGAACGCGCGCACCTACGCCCAAGCCGAGGCGCTCGGCCTCGACGACGTGATCACGATCTGCTCGACCTGCACCGGCCACATGCGGGCCGCCAACAAAGAATTGCTGGAGAGCGAAGCGCACATGGAACAAGCCAACGCCATTCTCGGCAAGTTCAAGGCGTCGTACCAAGGCACGGTGTCGGTTCGCCACTTGTTGTGGCTGCTGATCGACGACATCGGCCTGGACAACCTCAGTAAGATGGTGACCAACCCGCTCAACGGCCTCAAGGTCGCGCCGTTCTACGGCTGCCACATCATCCGGCCCGAGTCGGTCAACGGCTGGGAATCGTCCCGCAATCCGCACTCGCTCGAAGACTTGATCGAAGCACTCGGCGGCGAGGCCGTGGACTACGCCGGCAAAACGCGCTGCTGCGGTTTCCACATCCAACTCGAGAAAGACAACATCGCGGCCAACATGGTCGGTCAGAACATGCGCATGGCCAAAGAC